>JADFRB010000168.1:749-5455 GCA_022561525.1 Nitrospinota bacterium | reverse complement strand
CTCCGAGGAGACCGCGGTCGAAGCCATGGTGCGCGAGGCCGAGGAGGCGCTCGGCGGGCGTTGTCACGTAAACTACCACAGCTCGTGGTTCGGATGGGTTAGAATCAAGTTCAGGCCGCGACGCTTGCACTTTGCCAAACCTCGAACGATGCGTTCCGAAGTTCCTTCAAAATCGGTCGTTTGAGGAGATGATGCTGGTGGTAGAAGGTGTTGTAGGTTGCAGAGTGGATGGAGAGGAAATGTCGCGCTGAGCCGGGTGACTTGAAATTTTGCAGTTTGCGTTCGCGCCGGCGAACCGACTAATGGGCACCTCTAATAATCATGTTTTTGAAACTTTCTATCGATCTAACCTATTGAGTTATAACAGATTTACTTCTAGAAAAGCGTATTTTTAGAGGTGCCCATAAGATTGCTCCCTTAGTCCTTGACCCCTTATTCCACTTATTTGAATCATTATTGTCGCAATCCTAATCTCTGACTGGTTCCAAGAAGGATGATTTGCAGGCGCAATTTTATCTTGGAATGCGTGTTAGCAATTCTTCCGCTGGATAGGTCATGATTTCGGCTAGGGTGGGATGATAGTGGGGCATGCGCATTAAGTCATGAACCGTGCCATGGAAATACATCACGGCAATGAGTTCATGGATCAGCTCAGCGGCTTCGGGGCCGACGATATGAGCACCAAGGATTGTTCCTGTGAGAGGATCGGCCAGGAGTTTGACATGACCATGAGTTTCACCAAGTGTCATGGATTTTCCATGGTCGTTAAACGGATACGATGCTGCAAGGTAAGCAATATTTTCTCTTCGGCATTCTCTTTCACTCAAACCCACGCTGGCCAGCTGAGGGTCTGTAAAGACGACCTGCGTTTTTAATCGATCGTCATAATTGCGCGGTGAGTCGTTCGGGTGCACGGCATTCCATCCGGCGATTTCTCCCTGTTCAATAGCAATGTGCACAATCTCATGCATGCCATTCACGTCACCAACGGCAAAGATATGTGGTTGATTGGTGCGCATCGCATCATCTACCGCGACTTTGCCCTTCTGTGTTTCAACCCCTGCCGCTTCAAGGTTCAGACCATCGATATTCGGTCGTCGGCCAAGAGCTTGGAGGACGACATCAGCAGTCACGGTTTTTTCCTGTCCGTCATGTGAAAAGTGCGCCATCTTCTGTGTGCCATCTTTTGTAACCCGATGAAGTTGAGTGTTGGTGACCACGGTCATGCCTTCTTCGCGGAATCGAGTTTCTACTGGAATCGCCAAGTCTTCGTCTCCGCTGGACATGATGTGGGAGCTTCGTTGAAGGAGAGTGACCTTGGTCCCGATGCGGGAATAGAATTGGGCGAGTTCGATGGCGACAGGTCCGCCACCCAACACGATCATGGACTGAGGCAGGTCACGTAACTCCAAGGCTTCATCACTCGTGATATACCCAACTTCTTCAAGCCCAGGAATGGGTATGCGTGATACCACAGAGCCGGTGGAAATGATCATGGCCTTGGCTGTGAGGGTTCGAGATCCAACTTGAACCTCCTTTGGTGAGAGAAACTTTGCTCGTTCTTCGTACAAGGTGAAACGCGAACCTTTCAACGCGTGAATCCGGTCATCGGCAAATTCGCCAATGAGTCGAGCCTTGCGGTCGATAATCGCCGAGAGATTGGCTTTCGCCGACACCGGAACTAACCCAAATTCTTCAGCACGCTTCATGAGCGATATGATGTCAGAGGAGCGCAAGATAGTCTTGGTGGGCATACATCCGCGTAAAATACACAAACCTCCCAGAGGCCCCTGGTCGATAATGCCAACATTCGCCCCTTCGTCGCGAGCAGTTCGCGCGGCTGCATAACCTGCAGACCCTCCTCCAATAATTAAAACATCATGAGTCATGATACGGCATGGTATCGTAATGCCGTTCCATCTACAATGGCCGGTACCTGAGTAATGGGTTTGAAAAATAATCGAGAACGTGCTCATGTGATATGAAGGCCTCCTCATACCTCCTCGCCCCCTTTTGGGGGGAGAGGACTGAGGTGAGGGGGGCGTGTAAAAGGACAACTATTGGAGGATAGGGTATGCCATACAGAATGATTCAAGGCCTCATGATCTTTGTATTCCTCGCCATGCTCGCAGGATGTGCGACAAAGTCTGGTCCTTTAGCGGTCCTGCCCATATCGAGCCCGACGGCTGCTCAACACAACCTTGAAGGAATACAATTATACAACGATGGGAAGTGGCAAGAAGCGAAAAGCCGTTTCGAATCAGCGACGCGAGCCGATTCAACATTGCCGGAAGCGTTCTTTAATCTCGCCCTCACGGAACATAAGCTTGGACTGCATGAGCAAGCCAAGAAACATTTTAGTATGGCAGGGGAGATCGCGCCTAAAAATAAGGAAATCGTAGAGTCGTCAATTTACCGAGATCACCTTGGTTTATCCTCAACATTCGAACGGCACATCAGCGGTGGGTATCGATATGAATGACCGCTAAGGGCTCGCGCAAAAAATATCTTCCCCTGTTTGGGTACTGAGACGCCTGTCTGGTAAGGCGCGAGGACTGCGCATACTCCTCGTATGGAAAGGACGAGCAACGCTGCCAGACAGGATGGATCGGCGCCCAAACAGGGGAATATATTTTTGCGCGAGCCCTAATATACCAATGTCTCTACCCGTCGAAATTCTCTGTCATCTAGTTCGACCAAAAACGTTGTCTTTCCTATAATCCTTTCGTCTTCGGTTTCGACTGTCACTTGCCATTCTCCGGGGTTCAGGTGTTGTTTGACGGTGTAGCTTCGATAGCCGGCCTGGCGGCCTCCTGAAATTTTTATCGGAATGCGGTCGGTGGTGTAGAAGGGTCGTGTTTCGCCACTTTTTGTTTTTGAAAATGCGCGATGTTGCCAGTGGTGGTAAATTGTGGTTTCGAGACTCATCGGTGCGAAGACGGAGATGAAGCAATAGGCTGGGCCTTCACCTCTGATGACATCATCGGATTCTTTCCAGAAATTGTACCAGGATCCTTCTTCAAAGGTTAGGCGATAGGAGCCATTGGACTTTTCAACCTGGTGATAGATGCCTGCAAATTTCAGCGAGAGCGGAACTGGCGGGATCCAATTCAAGAAATAGAATCCGGTTAGAATTCCGATTAGGCCAATCGCGGGGAGGCTGGTGACCACGGCATTCCATTTCCATGGCATGGAAACGCCTCGGTAGGTCAGTGTGACGACTCGGACGACGGCGGTTATACTGAGGCTTACGCCGATCAAGAACACGAGGGTGTTCATGTAGCCGGTCACCACTGGCAGGAAAAAGGTGAAGAAACTGAATGTCACCAACGCAAACAGGGTAACTTGAATGGTGAGGCCGGAGAGGCGGCTGTGAAAAAATTCGTTCAAGACTAACACGATAACAATGACCCCTAAAAAAATGGCTGAGGTACTCAGGGAGGTGCTGTGGGAGTACACAATCGCGTAGGCGCTGAATAAGCTGCCGAAGAGAAAATGCAGGGCTGGAACATAATAGGG
This sequence comes from Nitrospinota bacterium, assembly GCA_022561525.1. Taxonomy (GTDB): domain Bacteria; phylum Nitrospirota; class Nitrospiria; order Nitrospirales; family UBA8639; genus Nitronereus. The sequence continues at coordinate 1,936 of JADFRB010000168.1, read as the reverse complement.
TTTGGCGTTCTGAAGAATGGCGAGGGGGGACCAAGGCGAAGCCTGAGTGGGGAAGTTGGGGCTTTGCCCCAACTGGACTCGTCCTGTCAGGATGATCAATGTGCCCAAGAGCGTCACATAGAGGAGTAAGAACAGATTGTCGAAAAGGCGATCAATTCGGGTTAGAGTGAATGTGTCATACGTGATGCCAGCGGAAAAAAATAGGGCTGGAGCGTAGGGTTTGCTCAGCAGAGTTTGAAACGATTTTATGGTTAGAGTATTCACTAGGGTTTTCTCATTTTCATAAAGGATTCGAGTTGCTTTCTAGTGATTTGGTTTTCCGACAAGATAACCCCTCACCCCCACCCTCTCCCCACAGGGGCGAGGGAGTATTAATTGAAAAGTAAAACACGCTACTTTGTCGCCGGGTTTGAGAAGGCTCTTGAGTTTTCGGGGAATGATGGCTCAAGGGACAGTGGTTGGGAATAAACTGAGCTTTGGACATGTAGCACGACAGGTTTGAACGTGAGTCAATCCAACCATCGAGTTCAGTCCTATTTATTTGTTGGGGTCCAATTTGTTTGTCTCGGGTTGATTCTTGCCACAGGTCCTTGGTTGGCCAAGACCCCGGGGCTCTTTCTGATAGAACTGTTGGGGGGATTTCTCGGCATGTGGGCCCTCTGGACTATAAAGCTTCGTAATTTGAGCGCCTTGCCTGACATTAAATCAAATAGTCCTCTTCAGACTGGAGGCCCGTACCAGTGGATTCGACATCCCATGTATACGGCTTTGTTACTGCTGATGTTGGCTCTGGTGTGCGAGGAATTTACCTATTGGCGGGGCCTGATGTGGGTCGTACTGTTCGTGGATTTGTTTTTGAAGCTGCGGTATGAAGAAGTGTTGTTAGTAAAAAACTTTCCCGAATATGCGGAGTATCAACAGCGCACTCATAAATTGATTCCTTGGATTATGTAGGGTGAGAGCTGTTGTTGAATAAAAAAGAGCTTCTTGCCTGAGGGAGCCACTGTCTGATTCCTCCCCTTTGTAAGGGGAGGCGAGGTGGGGTAGAGAGCCCGGGGCAAAACAGAACAGCCACGGGCATACTGAAACAGCTCGGACGGGGTTCGATACGAAACGGTGGACGTGGTGGCGGATCTGGATGGGTACTCCAAGGGCCAGCTACACGGCTTTCTTGACCTTCTACCTCC
>JADFRB010000168.1:0-739 GCA_022561525.1 Nitrospinota bacterium | reverse complement strand
TGGCAGAATCTACCCACACGATTTGGAGAAGAGCCAAAATGTTAGGGATTTTGAAGCGATTGGAGTCGTTGGCGGGCATCGTCGGCGTCGGTAAATTTGGCATTCAGCTCCAAGGCTTTTGTGAGCGCTGCGACCGCCTTCTGGTTTTGGCCACGCTCAGCCTCGACCACTCCTAAATGGTAGAAAATATCCGCCTGCTCCGGCTTGAGGGCTGTGGCTTTTTCAAGAACATCCGCAGCTTTGTCCAGTTCTCCCCGTTTTCGGTACACCCAACCTAGGGTATCTTGGAAGGCACTTATCTTGGGCGCGAGGGCGACGGCTTGTTCTGCCCATGTGACCGCTTCATCCAATCGTGTGTTGTGTTGAACCGAGATCCAGGCCAAATTGTTCAAGGCAATCGGCTGCTTCGGGTTAAGAGAGATCGCGGTACGAAATGAGTCGATGGCTTGATCAAAGCGTTCGTTTCGTTCGTACAGGAGCCCGAGTTTGACGTGAAGCCCGGCAATACGAGGTGCGAGGGTGCGAGCGGCTTCATAGTCTTCGATGGCTTTGGTGTCTTGTTTTTGGATCGTGTAGACGTCACCACGCGAAATATGGGCTTGCGCAAATTTGGGTTGGGCTTGAAGGGCTTTGCCACGAACCCGTCCATGCCCGCCGTTTCGAACTGTTTCCGCTCTGTCGGCATGGCATGCGCCGTCATGGCGACAATGGGAAGATGGGTTCCACCTTTTTCCTGCAA
>JADFRB010000167.1 GCA_022561525.1 Nitrospinota bacterium | reverse complement strand
ACCACGCCGTACGAAGCCACGGCGCCCTCGGTGGATCTGGTGGGTCAACGAATGCGCACGCTGTTTCGGTTGCATGAACAGCAACCGACCATGGTCATCACCACGCCGGAAGCCGCGTTGCAACGGCTCGTGCCCCATTCGGTTTTTACTCAGTCTTGCCTAACCCTGAAAGTCGACAGTGCGATTGATCGTGAACCCTTGATCACCCACCTTCTCAGAATCGGTTACCGCCGAGTCTCCGTTGTCGAGATTCCCGGGGAATTCAGTGTCCGAGGAGGTATTGTGGACATTTTTTCCACCGCCGAAAGTGAACCCTATCGCATCGAATTCCTCGGCGATACCGTGGAATCGACTCGGCTTTTCGATCCGGCCTCTCAAGAATCGACAGAACGGGTTTCCTTCGCCAACATTTTGCCGGCACGGGAATACCTGATCCCTTTCGATCGATCGGACTCCGGGCTACCGGCGGACTCCGAGCTACCGGCGGACTCCGGGCTACCGGCTCTTACCCCAGATGCCGAATGGCGATCCCCCGAGCTGTATGGATCCATGGACACGCTGTTCGAATACTTCACGGAGGCTCCACTCGTCCTCATGGATCGTCCATTGAACCTGGCGCATGAAGCGCAAACCATGTGGGACAGGTTACTTGAAACGTGGGAACAACTGGAACAATCAGACACAGGCGTACCGTATCCTGAGCCTGACGCGCATTATCTCATTTGGGACGAGTTTCTGGCCTTGATGGCGTCGAGCCTCATCGTGGCAAGTGACGTCGTCCCACCAGCTGAGGGCGAGTGGGACCCGGTCATTCCAGTATCTTTTCAATCCCTCAAAAGCGTGGGGTTGGGATTACGTGGCACTTCCTTTACCGAGACCCTCAAAATTCTTGAACAGTTGCGGACCCAAGGGCCCGTGACCGTCGTGGTTCGTTCAACTGGTCAGGTTGGCCGCCTGTTGGCGTTGTTCGCCGAACATCAAGCACCGGCTATTGAAGGGAAACCTTCGCTGAAATCCACTCAATCGGAACGCGAGCCATTTTACATTCAGCAGGGATACCTTTCGTCGGGGTTCCTGGTGCAGGACACACCGTTTGCGATCGTGACCGAGGATGATCTTTTCGCCAAAGTCTCACGGCACAGCCCTCAACCCAAAAGTAAAACCGCGAAGTTTTTGTCTTCGCTTGAAGATCTCAATGCCGGGGATTATGTCGTTCACGTGCAGCATGGTATCAGCCGGTACGAGGGGTTGCGCCATCTCTCAGTCCAAGGTTTTGAAAGTGACTATTTGATTTTGGAATTTTCCGGCAAAGATACGTTGTATGTGCCGCTCGATCGCATCAACCAAGTGCAGAAATATCGAGGGGGTGAGCACAACGCGCCAAAGCTGGACCGGCTTGGCGGGACGAGTTGGGCCAAAACCAAAGCGCGAGTGAAAAAGGGCATCGAAGACATGACCCACGAACTGGTGGAATTGTATGCCAGTCGTGAAGTTACGACCCGACGCACTTATACTGAAGATACGACCATGACCCACGAGTTCGAGGCGGCGTTTGACTATGAAGAGACTCCGGACCAGATCAAAGCCATCGAGGATATCCAACGAGATTTGGAATTAGCCAAGCCCATGGACCGGTTGATTTGCGGCGATGTGGGATACGGCAAAACCGAGGTCGCCATGCGCGCGGCATTCAAAGCCGTGCAGGACAATCGGCAAGTGGTCGTCCTCGTCCCCACCACACTTCTCGCCCAACAGCACTACGAAACGTTTTGTCGCCGGTTCGCTCCGTTCCCGGTTCGCGTCGGTGTCCTCTCGCGATTCCAAAGTCCCAAGGAGGTCAAAGCCCTGTTGCCGGACTTGGCGACCGGCGTCGTCGATATTGTCATCGGCACCCATCGGCTGCTGCAAAAAAGCGTGGAGTTTAAAAACTTAGGATTGGTTATCATCGATGAAGAACAATGGTTTGGCGTTCGGCACAAGGAACGGCTCAAGCAACTGCGCAAGCAGGTGGATGTTCTGACGCTGACTGCGACACCCATTCCTCGAACCCTGCAAATGGCGTTTTCCGGGGTGCGCGATCTGTCGATCATTGACACACCCCCGCAAGGACGCCTGGCCATTCGCACCCAAGTCCTCCGTTTTAATCCGAATATCATTCGCGAAGCCATTCGCCGAGAATTAGCGCGCGAGGGGCAAGTCTTTTATGTGCACAATCGTGTGCACAGTATGGAGCGGACCGCAAGCTGGATTCAGGATCTTGTGCCCGAGGCTCGCATACTCATGGCGCATGGGCAAATGAATGAACATGTGTTGGAAGGCGTCATGTTAAAATTCTTTCATGGTGAAGCGGATATTCTCGTAGCCTCGGCTATCATTCAATCCGGCTTGGATGTGGCACGGGCAAACACGATTTTGGTTGATCGCGCGGAAACGTTTGGCTTGGCACAATTGTATCAATTGCGGGGCCGGGTGGGTCGAGCCGGTGACCAGGCCTATGCGTATTTCTTTTTCCCCAACGAAGAGGTCTTGAGCACCGAGGCGCAAAAGCGACTCATGGCCATTCAAGAGTTTACCGAATTGGGATCCGGGTTCCGCATTGCCGCGGCCGATTTGGAAATCCGTGGGGCTGGCAATTTTCTCGGCAAACAGCAGTCTGGAAATATTGCTGCCGTGGGCCTCGACCTCTATATGCAGATGGTCGAGCAAGCCGTGCAGCACATGAAAGGTGAACAGGTCGAAGAAGAGATTGACCCCACGTTGCACTTGAATGTGTCGGCGTTTATTCCCGATGATTACGTCGAGGATGGGCACCAGCGACTCTCGCTCTATAAACGATTGTCTGCCAGCCAAAAGATTGGCGACCTGGCCCTGCTTCACGAAGAAACTCAGGACCGGTATGGCCCGCTGCCTGATGCGGTCGAACGATTATTTGAAGTCATGCAGATTAGACTCTTTGCGAAAAAACTTCGTTTGGAATCGTTGGAAGTCAACAAAGGGACCATCACCCTCACCCTTGACCCCAAGGCCACGATTGCGCAAGAAAGACTCGACTGGCTCCTGCAATACCGCGAAGGCAGCATACGGTTTCTTTCGCCCAAGTCGATCGCCATTCAAACCGGCCAAGAGGAGTGGTCGGCTCAAGTCGGCGAATTAAATACGATTCTTCAAGGCCTACTCAACGCACCATCTGAACCCGTTCAGGTTTGATGATAATGGTACTGGCGGACAAAATGATTTCACTATCTTTCCAAACGACGTATCGCTGCAAATTTGTGAAACCGTACCATAGAATACCCACTTCCAATATCACCCCAATTTCCTCTCCTTCGCCCCCTCAAAGGGGGAAACCTGCCTGCGCGCCGAAGCGCTCTGGCGAAGGCGTGGGGAAGGGTGAGGAGGGTACCCTGTGCGCACGAATGAGAATGGGACAGAAGTATTGTGGATTGCCCATCGCCATATTACTGGGGCTCTTCATCTTTCCCCCAACCTCTTCTTTCGCCGAACCTCTCAAGGCTCTCAAGGATGGCATTGCCGCCATCGTGAACACCGAGGTCATTACAATCTCAGAACTCGAAACGGAACTGCGAGATGAAACCATTCGCCTCAGAGCTCGATACGACGGGGAAGAGCTCGAACGGCGGCTCACGCAGAAAGAATATGACGTCATAAACCGAATTATCGAACGCAAACTCCAATTGCAGGAGGCAAGGGCTAAAGGGATCACTGTGTCCGAAAAAGAACTAGACCAAGTTCTAGACCAATTACGTCAAACTCAACCCACGGTGGCGAACTCGACACCACGATCACAACTTCGAGAAGAACTGATCATCCGCCGGATGCTGGACTGGGAAGTTCACCGTCGCCTCATGGTCTCACCGGAGGAAGTCCGCAGTTATTACACCACAACCCAAGAGGAATTCACCACGCCGGGCCAATATCATCTCAGGCAAATTTTATTGAAGCCTCAGGATGGAGAATCCAACACGGATGTATTGGTTCGAGCCAACGCACTCGTGCAACAACTCAAAGATGGGACAGACTTTTCAGAATTGGCGCAGCAACACTCCGAAGGAACCGAGAGTGTCCTTGGGGGAGATCTGGGCTTTATGGGAAAAAATGAATTATTAGGGCCATTAGCGCGCGCGCTGGAAGGCATGAAGATCGGTGATGTGAGTCAACCTGTTGAAACCGAACTCGGCATTCACATTTTAACGTTGGAAGAAACCACCCCCGGGGAGCCACTCCCATTTGACGAAGTCAAAGACGCCATCAAAAATAACCTGTTCCAACGAAAAACCCGCGATGTTCGAGGAGAGTGGTTGTCGAACTTAAAGGACAAGGCGTACATCGAGATTAAGTTTTAGCTGGGTATTGAACAACCCTCATTCTCCCTACCCTTTGAAAACTCTTGCGTTTGAGCCTGAATCGTTTCACTTCGTTTCCGTAGCGCCTTCCAGAGGTCCAGACGGCCTTCATTGGTTTTTGCGGAATACAAAATCACCTCGTCAGCACTCGATAATTGGAGTGACTGGCACAGTTTCGTCAGACAGGTATTTCGCTGACTGCGATTGAGCTTGTCTACCTTCGTGGCCACGACAATCGGCCGGTGGCCAATGTGGGTGAGCCATTGATACGTGGTGAGATCATGTGCTTCCACTCCGCGAGAATCGACCAATTGCACCACCGCAAACAATTGCGACCGCCCGGACAAATAGCGTTCGATCATCGGTCCCCACTGCTCCCGAACCGACTTTGACACTTTCGCGTACCCGTATCCTGGCAAATCCACAAAATACATTTGTGGGAAGACTTTATCTGCTATTTTGATTCGAAAAAAATTGAGCGTCTGCGTCTTTCCTGGGGTCACGCTCACTTTGGATAATTTTTTTCGATTCAACAACGAATTAATGGCGGACGATTTTCCCACATTGGATCGTCCCGCAAATGCCACCTCGGGCAATCGTTCACGTGGGTATTGTTCAGGTTTTACGCAACTTTGAACAAATTCGGCGGAATTGATTTTCATAGGCCGTGACATCTCCTGTGCGTTTTCGTTGGGAACCCGTGTGCCGAGAAACAACCTTAGGGTTCGTCACGAAATAACCGGGACAATTGGCCGGCTGCTTTTGGACTGCGCCTGCGTCGCGCATCGCTTCCATACTCCCGGTATGCGCACTCTTCGCTCCTTGGCTCGCTCCAGAATCCCTTCGGGGAATGTTGAAAAAAGCCGCCAGCCTTCGCTAAAGCTACGGTTGACAAGCCAGCGGTTCCATGCCTGCTGAAGCGGCTTCGCGTAGGCAGGTCGCCCTTTTACCGTGCTCACGTACTGCAGAGTACGCTCCGCGCGTCAAAAGGGCTGCGGCCTTGCTGGATAGACCCTTCGGAAAGACTCAGGGCATGCTTTTTTGAACATTCCCTCCCACTGCTGCGAGCAGGCTCACCTGGAACATCTATAGGTCATGAA
>JADFRB010000166.1 GCA_022561525.1 Nitrospinota bacterium | reverse complement strand
CGCCAATTCCAAAAACCATTTTCCACAGAATCTGTGGATAAACTGGTGAAAACATTTTTTCACGACGTCGTTTGGTGGTTCCTAATCTACCAATGAGCAAGTTGCACAATATTCAGGCATAGTAGTCAGAAAAATACTCATACCCTATATTGTGGGTATTTCTCAATTACGTAGAAACTTTAATCAATGTGTGGAAAATCCCTTATGAAACTATGACTTGGGTATTTGTTTCCTTGGCAGATACTTTTCCAAAAAGTTACATTCACTTTTATCCACAAGCGCTGTTGAAAATTCGTGAGGCATAAGGGCTCGCGCAAAAATAACTCCCCCTGTTTGGGCGTCGATCCATCCCGTCTGGCGGCGTTGCTCGTCCTTTCCATACCGAGGAAGTATGCGCAGTCCTCGCGCCTTGCCAGACAAGTGTCTCAGCACCCAAACAGGGGGAGTTATTCTTGCGCGAACCCTAAGACGGGAAACGTTAGGCGGTAGACAAAATACCTCCTCCCCCCTTTTACGCCTTCCGTTTCACGAAGGCTATGGGAACTGGCAACAAATCCTGGGTGTCGGTCCTAATTCGGAAAACGTAAAAAAAAAGATGATCGGTTTTTCAACCCTGGCCACAATAATTTCTGTCTTATCGTTTCCTCTGGTCTTTGTCGCCCTCATCTATCCTCATTTAACAAGCGCCAGGGGGCGGTGGTACGGCGTATGCCTCTATGGAGGAATATCAATTGGGATGATGCTGGTCGCGGTAGTGACTTCTCCCGACCCTCATGGAACCAACCAGGAATGGACTTGGATAGATTGGCTTGTCATAGCCTCCGGGTGCGGATTCTTTCTGGTCTTCATTGCCAGAAAGTATTCACACCTCAAAAAACAGGTGTTGGCTAAAAGGTGGGCCGAAGCAAAAAAGAAAGGCGGGCGGCAGGAAAAACATCTACAAGGAAGAAGGAAACGTCCACCATAATCATTTTGGGTGCTAAAAAAGTGAAGGGGTGCTGGTGAATATTACACTTCCATGGCAAATACATGCTCAAGAGGAGACAGGCAGAATCAGCTAGAGGGAATGTTCAAAAAAGCATGCCCTGAGTTTTTCCGAAGGGTCCGTCCAGTAAGGCCGCAGCCATTTTGACGCGCGAGCGTACATGGAGTACGTGAGCACGGCAAAATGGCGAGAACGCCGCTGGTGGCTTTTTTCAACATTCCCTGAAGGGGGACACAGTCGAGTGGGAAGGGAAACCAGTTGGCCTTTTTTCGATGGTCGTTGACTTCCAGTTATGGACCATTCGGCAGCGTAAAAGGGCAACCGGTTTCGCTTATCCACTTACGAAGCCCTGTGATAGCACGGGGATGAGGGATGTCCGTTTTTGAGAGCTGGTCCAATGGTCAACAGCACGTGATCTAAATCAAAGGGTTTGGACAGGACCGCTGTTGCCCTCGCGTCAAGCGCCTGACTCCGAATGGCCTCATCCCTATGTGCCGTCATCATAATTACCTGAGGCCGGGAACTCCACGATTTCTGGGCTAATTTCTGGATAACCTCCAAGCCGTTCATCACAGGCATGGAGTAGTCCAGCAGAATGAGGGCATAGACTTCGGTTTCGGTTTTCTCGAGCCCGTCCAATCCATTCCACGCCTCATCGCAGTAATATCCAAACGATTCCAGGATTGATCGCAGAAGGACGCGAATATCAGGATCGTCATCCACAATGAGAATACGTGTCATGACTTCCTCCATTTCCGTCCACATGGGTTCAATTCAATTCGGTCCTGGATTTTTCCCAACCGGTTGCCTGTGTTGGGTGGAAAATTTGTGTCCCACGTTGTTGAAGAAACACCCGGCGACATTTTTGTTTGAACAGATGTTGCGATACAGGTTTGGTCAAATAGTCGTGTGCCCCACTTTCCAACGCTTCGAGCAACAAATCCGTCATGTCCACACTTGCCAGAACAATAACGGGAATATCCGCGTACCGTTGGCGAAGTTGTGTGAGCATCGTGAGACCGTCCATCACAGGGACCTGTAGGTCAAGAATCAGACCGTCGATTGATTGGGAGCGCAACACATGCATCGCCTGTCCCCCATCACCAACAGCGGTGACGTGGTAGCCCATGTCCTGGAGCCATTGGTCAAACAACGTGGACGCAGCGTGATCCGGTTCCACAATTAACATTCGTTGGGTCATGACGGAACAATCCTTGATGGTGTAAGGTCCGCTTCTTTGGGCATATGTTGATTCTTGACTCATAGCTGGCGAGCAATGATGACTGGTAACCACAGTGTACGCTGTCAAGATGAGGAAGAGGTTAGATGAAGATTAGAAGTTTCTCATGAACCGGACATGCAAGAAGAGGGGGGAAGGTCCGAAAAACTGTATTGTCCGACACACAGAGGAATTTGGTGAAATAAAGAAGCATTTTGAAAGACCGGCAGCTATAATACCAAGGATTCAGGCAATTGATTGATCCACGCGAAGGACGTTGCCGAACACACCATCGGAAAACTTGGGAAAGAATCGTGCGGGGCGGATCACAACTTGGAACGTGGGTCGGGGCGTTGTTAGGATTTCATCTTGTTATGTCGATATCGAGTCATGGCATGGAACTCAAAAGCCTCGCGGATCCCCAACCTCGACAAGTCGCGCGAGATAGGATGGTGCGGGAGCAAATCATCGCACGCGGGGTGAAAGACTCCCACGTTATTCAAGCCTTGCGGAAGGTTCCTCGCCATGAGTTTGTTCCCGAATCAGAGAGAGAAGAGGCCTACGAGGATCATCCCTTGCCCATTGGGTTTGGGCAAACCATTTCCCAACCCTACATTGTTGCGTTCATGACAGAAGCGTTGACGCTTCAACCGCATGAACGCGTGCTCGAAATTGGAACTGGGTCGGGCTATCAAGCGGCCATTCTGGCTCAATTGGTGGACAAGGTCTTCAGCATTGAAATTGTCGAGTCACTCGCCCAGAGGGCCAAAGAAACATTAATAAAATTAGGATTGATCAACGTCACGGTTCGAGCAGGGGATGGCTACCAAGGCTGGCCGGACGAGGCGCCGTTTGATGCGATCATTCTGACCGCAGCACCGGCACACATTCCACAGCCGCTGTTGGATCAACTCGCCATCGGAGGACGGTTGATTCTTCCGCTGGGGAAGACCGTGCAAAAACTGATGCTGATTAGAAGAACACAAGAGGGATTGCGAAAAGAAGAACTGCTTCCCGTGGCGTTTGTGCCCATGACTGGAGAAGCAGAAAGCGCCCCTTTGCCAGAATAACGAAAAAAGATACGATCAGCATTGTCCTGGTTTGTGCGAACTCAGGTAAGGAAAAGGAGAGATAACATGAAAGGGAAGCAATGGACTTTCAGTTCCATGAGAGTGTTTAGAAAAATACCTGCGCTGTCGGTTGCCATTGCGCTAACAGGAACGATAAATTTTGCAGCCGCAGAAGGTTTACCAAAAGAAAGAGTCCTTCCCCTTTCGCTCGCTCAACAAGCCGCGGCTGCAGCTCTGGCGAAATGTGAGAATGGCGGATACCAGGTGAGTGTTGCAGTGGTAGACCGAGGCGGCAACCTGAAAGTTCTGTTGCGGGGCAATGGAGCTGGCCCTCACACAGTGGATAGTAGTTCGCGAAAAGCCTATACCTCGGCGAGTCTTCGGCGTTCGACCGAGCATTTGGCCCAGCTCATGACCAAATTTCCTAGCATCCAAGGGCTACGCGATATGAATGAAAAGATTTTAATTTTGGGTGGCGGCTTGCCAATTGAGATGCAGGGAGAGGTCGTCGGTGGAATCGGTGTCGGTGGGGCTCCAGGCGCTCATCTCGATGAAGCTTGTGCTGCAGCAGGGCTCCAGAGCATTGGCGCGGAACCAAAAGGAGCACAAGCCAAATGAGCCAACGCGACATGCAATTGAAGAAACCAAAAACTCGCACCGAAACGATTCAGGTCAAGGTCCTAGGGTTAGCCTGCCTTGTGGTGTTGGGAGTGAGCGGCTGTGACACGGAACCTGACTTTAACCAGGCCAGGAGTCAGGAACAGCTTGGATTGGGTATTGTACTGGGAACACGAGGGTATATAGAAGTCCAAAAAGAATTAGCCTTGCCAGAATTCTATGCTGAAGCCGCGGAAGGACAGGTGGTCGCGATCGAAGGGGCGGCCTATATCATTCAAGACATCATGGAACATGAACGACGAATTCCCTTTGATCAAAACACGACGATCGATCGTCCGGCTCATGTAGGCGATTGGATCGAAGCGTATCTCGACGACCGTGGCAGGGCGGTACATATTCGGAATATCGATGAAGAATTTATGGCAAGAGAAGAGCCGCTGGATGAGGAGGTAACCCGCATCAATTGATGTGTAACACGCCAGCGCCGTTGATGTTGCCGGCTTTTAACTCTTGAAGGGCAAGATTCGCTTCTTCCAATCGAAAGGTTTTGGTGTGAGTACGGATAGGAATCTGCGCGGCCACCTGGAGAAAATCGAGTCCATCTTGCCGAGTGTTCGCCGTCACGCTTTGTAAGGTGCGTTCCTGAAACAAATCCCGCGAATAATCCAACGCAGGAATGGCCGACATATGAATGCCGGCGAGCGCAACGGTGCCTCCCCGTTCCAAAGCCTGAAGCGCAGGAGGCACCAGGTGGCCTACCGGTGCAAAGATGATCGCGCTGTGCAACTTTTCAGGCGGCGAGTCTGTCGAGTGCCCCACCCACGCAGCTCCCAATTCCCGAGCGAGTGTTTGATGTTCGTTCCGGTGGGAAAACACGTACACGGAACATCCCCAATGGCGGGCAATCTGAATCGTGATGTGCGCCGATGCGCCAAACCCATACAACCCTAATCGTTGACCAGGTTGAATCTGGCTACGGCGCAACGTCCGATAGCCAATAATTCCCGCACACAGAAGCGGCGCGGCTTCTTCGTCCGTGAAGATAGCAGGAATGGGATAGGCAAAACGCTCAGACACCAGCGCATATTCCGCAAACCCGCCATGAACATGGTAGCCGGAAAATGTTGCCTTCTCGCAAAGATTTTCTCGACCGCTTTGACAAAACTCGCATGTCCTACAGGTTTGCTGAAGCCAAGCAATACCGACGCGATCCCCTTCTTTGAGGGTCGTCACACCTTCCCCAATGTGATCCACGACCCCAACAGTTTGATGCCCTGGAATAATCGGTCGAGTTGAAGTCGGCAACTCCCCTTCCACCACATGTAAATCCGTTCGGCAAATACCACATACGTGAACTTTGACACGTACCTCCCTCGGCCCCGGTTCGGGCACCGGCAACTCCCGAAGCTGCAACGGTGCCGTGCTGATGTCGGCATCATGGTCAAGAAGCATTGCTTTCATGAGAGGAACTCTTCCTGCAGTATAAAAATTTTATCTCCCAAACCGAAGACGCATCGAATATAATACAGATTCATGAAACTTCAAAAACAATATACGGCTTTAAAAAAGATTTCCAAGGAAG
>JADFRB010000165.1 GCA_022561525.1 Nitrospinota bacterium | reverse complement strand
TCCTTTCAAAGGTTGGTGTCAACATCAACCTAATCGCCGGAATTCTCGAGGGGTTTATCTCCTCCACAGCCGTCACGGTCAGTATGGCTAGACAAGCCCAAAAATCACCATCTATGTCCAGGCTTGCAGCTCTCGCAACGCTGACAGCTTCTAGTACCATGTTTGCGCGTACCCTCGCCCTCATTGCGATCCTGAATTTTGCTCTTTTCCCTCTTCTCTGACTTCCACTCGGCATCATGGCCGCTGCGGGGTACTTAGTCGTGTTGCTTCTCTATTTAAAATCCCGTGGATCTCTTGCCGACGATACGATGGCGGTCTCTCATTGCAATCCTTTCGAGTTGGCCTTTGCCCTTAAATTTGGTTTGTTGTATGCCCTTGTGCTGTTCATCGCCAAGGCGGCCCAAAGCCTTCTGGGTGATACCGGGCTCTATGTATCAAGCATTCTGGCCGGCACAACGGATGTCGACGCTATTTCTCTTTCCATGGCACGGTTTCATATTGAGGGGTTGGCTGCCGGGACGGCTGTGCTTGCGATCACGTTCGCGGCCATTACTAACACGGCTGTGAAAACCCTTCTCGCATTTGGCCTAGGTGGATGGCGACTCGCAAGGGACGTTGTTCCAGGTATGGCCGTTATACTGGCCGCTGGAGGCACAGCCATTCTTTGGATGACTTTGCAGTAAAACAATGGACGAGATTTTTCCTATTGCACATTATATTTAAGGGGAAGGAAGATACCTCATCCCAATAAGAAGCGACTCATTGGACTTTCATTTTTCATAACATGTCACAAAAAATACAATCTCAGCGATCCACTATTTTAAAAGTATTGGTTGGGTCTCACGCACATGGCCTTGCCGGGCCGGAAAGCGACAAAGACTTTCGTAGTGTCTTTGTGATTCCCACAGCCGATATATTTCGACTTGGCTTCAAGTATCCGTCCTCGAGTTGGAAGCAAGACGAAGGCGATGAAACTGCCTGGGAAATCGCTCAATTTTTAACCCTCGCCATTCAAAGTCACCCCTTAATTTTGGAAACGTTTTTGGCCCCAGTCGTCACCAAAAATCATTGGGGATCTGAATTACAACAACTGTTCCCCGTCGTCTGGACGCCTCAGAAAGCCTATGAGGCATTCACAGGATATGCGATGAATCAACGCAAAAAATTCCTGGATAAAAAAGACAGTCGCCCTCAAAAATATGCGGCAGCCTATATGCGTGTGCTTTCCAACCTCTGCGAACTCCTAGAAACGGGATCGTTCACCATTCGAATTCGGGACACAGCCCTTGGGGAAACCATCGCACGCTTTAAAGAGGGAACCTACCGCGTCGGTGAGGTGATCGACTTAGGAGAAGAGCTGACACAGAAAGCCTCTGAGGCTCTCCACCACTGTAAACAGGAACCCAATCTACAGATGGTTGACGAATTCCTCGTTGGCATACGGAAGGCGTTCCTGGCCTAGTACCTTCCCTCCGCCATCCCAGCTTTACGTAATTTCAGCAGTTGAAAGCGTTCATGGTGCTTCATCCGTATTTCGTCGCTCGTCGTCCGTATCTCGTATTTCGTTCTTTCACGATATACAAACCCCGAAATGCGAACGACGGATTACGTTTTACGCTTCACGGATCACGCAAGGCTGAAATCTCCAACTGCTGAATCCAGGTTTAAGTGCGAGAAGACCTATAAGTCCACAAATGGCGAATGGCATAGGCGCCAAATGCCACACTTTCTTTGCCTCTTCCTGATTGCCCAAAATTAGGGACACTTCCTAACCTAACGATAAGCCTTTATTTTTTGGCCACTCTCCTAGCACATCTGTTTGGCATCTCATTTGCTTCTTCAAGAGTTATGAACGTCGAATTTCATCTCATTGTTTTTTAAAAAAAGGAAGGAGAGGGTGAGGTCTATGGCTAATGATAAACAACGTCGTTCGTTTCATTGTCATCAATGTGGGCTCCTTATGATGATGGTTCGGTTTCCTGAAGCACATGCAGGCTTCTATAAGGATAATCGAAGGCACCTTCTTACGTGGCAGTGTCCTCTTTGCCATCACGTACTTGATCAGTACGTCAGAACTCGGAGCATCAAGGACAAATTAAACCCTTTAGGTCCTCTTATTGGGCCAGAAACCAGATTTGCATTACATGCCTAACAACGACAGACCCCTGGAACAGCAACCTTCAGAAGAGTTGGTTTTCACTTGGCCGACTTGGCAAACGATCGTGGCTTCGCCTTTCCTCTATGGGATGATTATTCCCTTAGTTTTTCTGGATCTTTTTTTGGAACTGTACCATCGAATCGCTTTCCCGTTATTGGGAATTCCCCTCGTTCCCCGCAAGGATTACATCTTGATTGATCGGCATCGAATGTCTTTTCTTCCCCTGATGTTGAAAGTTGCTTGTGTCTATTGTGGATATGCCAACGGGCTTCTTCCCTATGCAGGCCGGATTGCAGGCGACACCGAAGGACATTTTTGTCCAAGTAAACATCAAGCAACTCCAGGATTTCATGCACCTCCCCATCACGAAAAATTTTCTGAGTTTGGGGACGCAACTGGTTTCAGTCAACGCTTTCATGGGAATACACCCACACCAAAAGACAAGAGGACAAGTGTCAATACGTTAACCTGATCGTTCACCTAATTCTTCTTCATCACAAACACATTGCCCACTTTCCATGTCAGATTCTTCCAAAGATTATTACACGCGTCTGGGTCTTTCCAACACAGCGAGCCAGGACGAGATGAAGAAAGCCTACCGGCGATTGGCCCGGAAATATCACCCCGATCTTCACCCCGGGGCTCAAAAAGTGGAGATGGAAAAAAAATTCAAAGAACTCAACGAAGCCTATGAAGTGTTACGTGATGAGGAGACACGAAAAAAGTATGATCAATTTGGTCCCCAATGGAAAGAAGCTGAAGCATATCAACGCGCGCAACAACAAGCTGGGACTGAGGGAAGGGGTGGAGGAGAATGGCACACCGTCTATCACGAGGGGAATGCCCAGGATTTCAGTGACCTCTTCGAGAATCTTTTTGGCGCCCAAGCCAGGCAAAAAGGAGCATCCTATCGGGGCTTTGCGATGCCAGGCCCAGACCTCGAAGCCACGGCGCAACTGACGATATGGGAAGTGCTGACCGGCTCCACCAGACGACTACAGATCACTGACCCGGCAGGAAAGCCTCAGACCCTCGATGTCCGAATCCCCAAGGGCGTACAAGACGGGGAGCGTGTTCGGGTCAAGGGGAAGGGTTCTCCGGGAAGACATGGTGGACCACAGGGAGACTTGTATCTTCGTATTCATGTGTTATCTCATCCGGTCTTTCATCGATCTGGGTCGAATCTTTCCATTGATCTCCCTCTCTGGCCTTGGGAAGCCGCCTTGGGAACGGAAGTTCAAGTGCCAACACTGACCGGGCCCGTTCTTTTAAAAATCCCACCTGGTAGCCAATCAAAACAGAAAATGCGATTGAAAGGAAAAGGTCTTCCATCTCGCTCGGGTGGGAATGGAGATCAATTTGTGATATTGACCATCACGATCCCTTCTTCTTGTACAGAAAAAGAACAAGCGTTCTATGAACAGCTTCGACAGATAGACCATCCCGACCCTCGAGCGGATCTTATGCGTGAGGCCATACATGCCTGAACAACCCCCCATGGACATTGAGGAAGTGACAGCAGAAATTGTGTACCAAAGCTGGATTTCGCAGGATGAATTGTGCGCCCGGCTCAGCATTGGGACAGAACTCCTAGAACTCTGTCTTCGGTGGGAAATTATTCACCCCCCACGAACAACATCCGAAGGAATGATTGTTTTCCCAGGCCGGACTCTTGATCGACTCTCCAGTGGACTCCGGCTCCACCGAGACCTGGGAATTAATTGGGCAGGAGTCAGCATTGTCTTAGATCTCATAGAGCGAATTGAGGAATTGGAGTCTCGTGCGAACTCGATTTAACGATGAAACCCCCCTTTCACAAAAACAGGAGAGGCCATGGAAAATGACCCGATGAAGAAAAAGGTTCGGGATATGATGACCACAAGAATTGTCGCGGCCACCAGAGAATATGGTGGCCGGGACCTGGCGGCACTTCTTCTATCAGGGTCTTTTAGCGGCATTCCTATCATTGAACCTGGAAACCATCTCGTTGGGATGGTGACGGAATTTGATTTGCTCAAAGCGATGGCTGAGGCGAAAGATCTTCATACCCTCAAAGCCGGGGATATTATGAGCACCGACCCGATTTCGGTCCAGGAGCATCAAACGGCACAAGAGGCCATCACCGTGATGATTTCCCAAAAGATTATCCGTTTGCCAGTTGTACGAGATGGAAAACTGATCGGGTTGATTGCTCGATCAAACATTTTAAATCATTTGGTTGATCCGCATCTGGTCAATGTGTATGGAGCTTAAAGTTCTACGCAAAAATGCGTTGAACAAATCCGAAATTCGAATATCGAAATCCAAAACACATTCGGCCTGGTCTGTTTGAAGCATTCGAGTTTTGTATTTCAGATTTGTTTCGGATTTCGAAATTCGGATTTCGAGTTCCTAGCATACACATTTGTTCAGCGTAATCTTGCGCGGATTTTAAGAATTGAGGGAGGAAGATATGATTGCGATTCTGCCGGAAAGTCAGGGAAATATTTTAGGCATCAGAGCAAGCGGCAAGCTCACGGACTCAGATTATAAGGATGTTCTCATTCCTCACTTAGAGAAAATCATAGGGGAAAAGGGTAAAGCCCGGGTGTTATGTCAGATGGGCGATGATTTCCATGGCTGGGAAGGAGAGGCCATGTGGGATGATGCCAAGTTTGGGTTGGCTCACAGAAATGACTTTGAAAAATTTGCCGTGGTTGGAGGAACGCGCTGGGTTAAGTGGGGAGCGAAACTGGGCGCACTTTTTATGAAAACTGATTTGCGCACTTTTACTGAGGAGCAACTTTCCGAGGCTTGGGAATGGATTAACACGTAAAAGACCCATTTCCCTTGGAGTCTTGTTCAACACCGCACTTGAACACGATTCCTCTTGGGCTCATGCATGGTTACCCGCGGATACGCCTCTTCTTTCATGAGGTCTTGCTTTCGTCCCGCCCTATTGTGGGACAATTCTCAAACCCTGTTTGGGGATAAATCGGACACTTCTCTCGCCTCCATTTTCATATCTTCCCAAAATACCTACACATTTACCCACCATTCGATTGGCATCATTTTTGATAGTTCTTTAGTAGAGGGGCGTTCATACCCGGGGTAGCGCCATGGTGGGAATGTCTCAGCTTACAGCATTGACTTCATTCTGGAAGAGGAGGTGTCCTATGGAATGCCAATTTAATATGGGGAAAACGGAACGACGGATTCGCATAGTCCTTGGTACCATAATACTTGGTATTGGGGGAACCACCCTGCTGCCTGAATGGGGATCCCTGCTGGCATTTGTTCTGGGGGTGATTGTCTTGTTTTCCGGGATTCGACAATTTTG
>JADFRB010000164.1:3765-5481 GCA_022561525.1 Nitrospinota bacterium | reverse complement strand
CTTCTCCCACCCTCCAACATTCATGAAATAGGAATGTGGAAAGGTTTCGGCTTTCGAGATTCGAGTTTCGGCTTGATGGAACGTATTGTTGCGCGACTCCGAAGGTCGAGATTTCTCCCAAGGGTCGAAATGACAAGGGGAGGGTCGAAATGACAAGGGGAGGGTCGAAATGACAAGGTGAGGGTTGAAATGAAAATAGGAGGATTGAAGTGACAAGAGGAGAATGGGGACTGAGTTTTCAGATAAAAGGAAGGGATACGGGCTACGCACGTTTGTCTTTGAAATTGACCTTCCGTTGCGGAGCATCTGCCCATTTGATAAGCTCGGACTCCTCGTTTTGATCATCGATTTTTCATTTTTTCACGATCGAATTACTTAAAAAGGGAACCATGATGGGTGGACTGAACCATGTGTTAATTAGTGTGTCTGATAAGACCGGGGTGGTGGAGATTGCCAAAGGATTGGCGGACTTAGGCGCATCCATTCTTTCTACCGGCGGGACGGCTAAGGCCTTGCGTGAGGCGGGCTTAGACGTCACGGACGTGTCTGCGCATACCGGGTCTCCGGAGATTCTTGAGGGGCGTGTGAAGACGCTCCACCCAAAGATTCATGGCGGGTTACTGGGGCGTCGGGGAAAGCCTGATCATGTCCAACAAATGCAGGAGCAGGGCATTGCGCCCATCGATGTGGTGGTGGTGAATCTCTAT
Organism: Nitrospinota bacterium; assembly: GCA_022561525.1. GTDB lineage: Bacteria > Nitrospirota > Nitrospiria > Nitrospirales > UBA8639 > Nitronereus. Next base: position 4,774 of record JADFRB010000164.1, on the reverse strand, counting down.
CCGTTTGAATCAACGATTGCCAAGCCGGACTGTCGCTTCGAAGATGCCATTGAAAATATCGATATTGGTGGACCGTCCATGCTGCGTTCCGCGGCGAAGAACCATGAAGATGTGCTTGTGGTGGTTGATCCCGGAGATTATAGCCGCGTGTTGGAGGCTCTGAAGTCTGGAACGGTGTCTCCTTCGCTTCGTCGCGAATTGGCACAGAAGGTCTTTCAGCACACTTCCCGGTATGATGGCCTCATTGCGAATTATTTGAGTCAACAGAATGCCGATGGTACTGCTGACAAATTCCCGACTAGGTTATCCCTGACGTATGAGTGGGCGGAAACGTTGCGATACGGCGAAAACCCTCATCAGGATGGGGCGTTTTATCGAGAAGTTGGTGCAACCGAACCATCGATTTCCGGCGCGAAGCAACTGCATGGCAAAGCCATGTCCTACAACAATTACTTGGATTCCAACTCAGCTCTGGAGTTGGCCAAGGAATTTGATGATACTGCCGTGGTGATCATCAAGCACAACAATCCGTGTGGAGTGGCCTTGGGTGCGACGTCGGTTGAGGCGTATGTGAAAGCGAGAGAAACGGATCCACTTTCAGCTTTTGGCGGCGTGATTGCGTGTAATCGGCCAGTGGATGTCGCCATGGCAAAGGAAGTGACTTCGACGTTTGTTGAAGTGCTCATTGCGCCAGAGTTTACCGAAGATGCATTAGCAGAATTGAAACGAAAAAAAGATTTGCGCCTGCTCGAAGTTGGCTCACTTCAAGGCCAAGCCTCAGATGGCTTTGATTGGAAAAAGTTGATCGGTGGACTGATCCTGCAGGATCGTGACCTGGGATCGCTTCCTGATTTAAAGACTTTAAAGGTTCCGACCAAACGCTCACCGAGTGAAGAAGAGTACGCGGCCTGTGCGTTTGCTTGGAAGGTGTGCAAGCATGTGAAGTCCAACGCCATTGTGTTTGCGAAGCCAGGCCAAACGGTGGGAATTGGGGCAGGACAGATGAGCC
>JADFRB010000164.1:511-3755 GCA_022561525.1 Nitrospinota bacterium | reverse complement strand
GCCGTATTGATTCTGTGAAACTCGCGGAGATGAAGGCGAACTTGCCAATCAAAGGGTGTGTGATGGCATCTGACGCCTTTTTTCCATTTCGCGATGGACTCGATGCTGCAGCTCAGACCGGAATTACCACGGTGATTCAACCTGGTGGCTCGATTCGTGATGAGGAAGTGGTAAAAGCGGCGGATGAGCAGAATTTGGCGATGATCATGACGGGCATGCGGCATTTCCGACATTAGTATTCCATTTGTGATTTTCCAGGGAAGTCGATCTTTCCTCATCCTTCCCCTTTGTAAGGGGAGGTTAGGTGGGGTAGAAGCGTATGAATGTTAAAGGTCTGGTCGTATTGGTCAACAATCACCAATTGGATTATAAAATTGAAGACTCTACCTCCCCTAACCCCTCCTTACAAAGGAGGGGAATTCAGATTAACAGGTAGAAAATTAATTATTTCTGCTTGAATTGAAATCAATGAAAATTCTGGTCATCGGTAGCGGTGGGCGTGAGCATGCGCTGGTGTGGAAGTTGGCGCAAAGCCCTCGTGTGACCAAATTGTACTGCGCGCCTGGGAATGCGGGTATCAGTCAGCAGGCGACATGTGTGCCGATTGCGGTTGATGATCTTACGGGATTGCAAAAGTTTGCAGAGGATGAACGGATCGATTTAACGGTGGTGGGTCCGGAGGCTCCTTTGGCCCTTGGCATCGCCGATCTGTTTCGCCGAAACAAACTCAAAGTGTTTGGTCCAACCAAGAATGCGGCACGGATCGAGTCGAGCAAAGCCTTTGCGAAAGACTTGATGATTCGCCAACAGATTCCCACTGCCGAATCGCGGACGTTTGAGAGTGTCAGTGCGGCAATCCAATATCTTGATTCCCGTCCCGTCCCGATCGTGGTCAAAGCCGATGGACTGGCCCAAGGCAAGGGAGTGGTAGTGGCCCACACGCATGAGGAAGCCAAAGAGGCTGTCCTGAATATGCTTGAGCGACATGCCTTTGGTGAGGCTGGGCAACGGGTGATTATCGAGGAGTGTATTCAGGGTGAGGAAATAACCTTGATGGCTTTTGCCGATGGAAAAACCGTAATACCGATGCTTGCCGCGCAAGACCATAAACGAGTTGGAGACGGGGACACCGGGCCCAATACTGGCGGCATGGGAGCCTATGCCCCAGCTCCGTTGGCCATACCGGCGTTGCGTTACGCCATTATGCGTGAAGTGCTGTATCCAGCGATTGAAGGGTTAGCACGGGTCGGCAGTCCGTTCTTTGGCGTAATCTATGCGGGGGTGATGGTCAAAGATGGTGTGCCGTATGTGCTTGAATTCAATGCTCGGTTCGGGGATCCCGAAACGCAGGTGGTGTTGCCATTGTTAAAAACGGATTTGGTCGATGTGTTGGAAGCAGTGGTGGAGCATCGGCTGGAACAATTGGACATTGAATGGTCCGAGGAAGCTGCCGTATGCGTGGTGATGAGCTCTGGGGGGTATCCTGGAAAATATCCCACGGGCGTGCCGATTGCAGGGCTTCCTGATTCTATCTCCTCGGACTCGGTTCCTGTTTTTCATGCTGGGACTGCGTGGAAAGATGACCAGATCGTGACGTCAGGCGGCCGGGTTCTCGGGGTGACGGCTGTGAGCTCGAACCTTGCCCAAGCACGAAGCAAGGCCTATGACACCGTGCAAACCATAAATTTTGATGGCCAGTATTATCGCAACGATATTGCCAGCCGCGTTCTTCCCTAGTGGGGGTGTTGAAAAAGGCCACCAGCGGCGTTCTCGGCCCTTTGTCGTGCTCACGTACTAGGAGCCTGCCCAATATTAGACTGATCTTCCGATCCTTTTCGTTGAATAGCACCACTATTCGCCTCAAACGATCGAAATATCTGACTCAAACCAGCACCCCCTTGTGACGATCGCTAATCTCGGACAGGCTCCTAGTGTACGCTCTGCGCGCCAAAGGGCCTGCGGCCTTGCTGGATGGCCTTTTTGAACACCCTCTGGGAATTTTGAAATTTTCAACGGTTCCTTAACCTTTTTCTATTCGGCCAAGGACCTTGTGGCCAAAATCCTCAATGTTCCGGTCAATCCCTCTTTCGAATTTTTTGAGGAGGTGCGTCAATGCGTGTCGCAGGACGGAGTCTTATCGGTTGCCACGGAAAGTTTTTACGCGCTGACCGCTTCGGTCTTGTCTCCAACTGCGGTCAACCGGGTAGTCGATCTCAAAGGCCGACCTTCCGACAAACCTCTGCTGGTGTTGATCGGTGAGCGAAGTCAACTCGACCCTTTGGTGACGTCGATCCCTTCGTGGGCCGTTCCTCTCTTGGATCATTTTTGGCCTGGTCCGTTGACTTGTATTGTTCCTGCCCGATCCGGCCTTCCTGCGCCTCTTACAGATGAAAGCGGAACAATCGGCGTTCGGTGTCCTGGGGGCCAGCGGTTACTCTCGATTTTGCGCGCGACAGGGCCCCTGACAGGGACGAGCGCCAATCGTGCGAACTCTTCCCCTCTTTGTACTGCGAAAGAGGTTTTGGAGGAGTTTGGGGAAGAAATTGACTTGATTCTTGATAGTGGCTCCTCACCAGGAGGATTGCCGTCTACCATTCTCAGCCTCGTTGGGCCCCCTCGAATTTTGCGGGCAGGACTGGTGTCATTCGAGGCGATTCAATTGGTGTTGGCTAAGCAAGGAATGACTTTGGCTAACAAAGCTGTTCGCTGACTTCAGCCACCGAAAGCAATGGTGTCTTCAAGAGCTGTTGCGCCTTGGTGATATCGAGAGTCAGATTCTGCGGCCGAATCATTCCTGATTCTTTAATCGTTGACGGTACGACATTTGGTGGGGTGTTCCGTTTCAGCATTTTCAGGATGGCTTGGCCGAACTCCCATCGATTTAATGCCTGCTGGCCGGCGAGATGCACAATCCCAGTCACTGTGGTTTCGGCCAATTCTAGGAGTGCGAGGCTTAACGTGTTTACCCAAATGGGGGAGCGATATTCATCAGTAAATAATCTGATCGGTTGGTTTTCCTCAATTCCCTTGATGAGCCAGCGGGTTTGGTGATCGATGGGGTTGATGCCATAAATGAGTGATGGGCGCACCACGAGGGCCTTTGTGTTGTGGGTCATCACGATTTTTTCAGACTGTGTTTTGGCCTGTCCATACTCTGACAAGGCGGAAGGTGTTGCAGCTTCGGAATATGGGCCCTGTTTTCCATCGAAGACGAGGTCGGTGGACACATGAATGAGTCGCGCAT
>JADFRB010000164.1:0-431 GCA_022561525.1 Nitrospinota bacterium | reverse complement strand
GACGGCTGCCTCGGCCAGGTTGCGGGCGGCAGGGAGGATTGAGTCTAGGTTGTCTTGGTTTTGATTGGAACAGGCCGTGTGGATGATGACGGAGGGGCGAACGTCCAAAAACAATTGTTCGACTTGCTTTCTATTCCGCAAGTCGCACTGGTGAAACGTGGCATGCTGTGAAGGGGCTGGCGTGTGGTGAAGATAGATCGCGTGGGTGGCCCAATGTTGAGCCATGTGAACAATCTGCGATCCCAAGTAGCCGGAGCCGCCAGTAATGAGTAGGGTGTGAGGTGGCATGGTGATTTTTCTTTCGTTGAATCGCTATTGTAACGTGTGCCGCGAGTGTTGTCTTGCTACTTTGGGTTGCCGTAAAATATTCGTAACTATTCAGGTATTTAGGCTGAAGACTAAAGGCTGAAGGCTGAAGGCTGAAGGCTGAA
>JADFRB010000163.1 GCA_022561525.1 Nitrospinota bacterium | reverse complement strand
TGCGATCATCGCCGTTCCCCAACCCGAGCGCACGACCGCAACTTCCCAAAGTGGGTCTGCCGACCCAGAGGTGGCCTCCATGGCCGCGAAAATCAAGGCGGACACCAGCCCGCTCGCTGTGCAGGTCAAGCGATTCTGTGCGGGCAAGGGAGATGAGTGCCTTGTGGACCAGACGTTAGCTGCCTTCGAAGTTAACGATCTAATGCAAGCGTACGCGGCAGGGAGCCCGGAGTACACGGCGCTGTCGAGTTGCTTCGATCGTTTCGGAAATAGCGATGGCGGTGGTGACTACGTGCGGACCATACGCTGCGCAACGGGAGACATGGTGGCGCGCGAGAGCAGCGGAAACGAAAACCTCAGCAACCGGAGAGTGAACAAGAAGGGCGTGAGCCTGGGCCAGATGAGCCCGAGCATCGAATCGACATCATGGCCTAATTCGTTTCTTATGGTGATCAGGAAGGCATCATAAGAGGCGGAGTGGCCTGTATGCTCATGACCTCCCCGATCCTCCCCAAAGGGAATTCAGCCCATGGGTGTACGCCGGAAAGGATGGGAAATAGGTAATTTCTCTGCGTGATTGCGGTAGCGGGTATGATACCGTCCACCCCATTTTTTGTGATCTGGATGTTACATTTACCATTGGCTCTTCGCATCGACAGATACTCAATGTTGGATTCACTGTTGATGAGATTTCCTGGTCACACCCTTCTTTCACACAAAGTCCCCAGCCCCTTGTCCTATTTTGCTTGTATCCACAACAGGACTATTACAAACAATGTCTTATAAAAGTATTGGCAATTACGGCATCATCGGCGATCTTCACACCATAGCTTTAGTGGGAATGGATGGTTCGATTGACTGGTGTTGTTTGCCACACTTTGACTCCCCTAGCGTCTTTGCGGCCATACTCGATTACAAGCAAGGAGGACATTTTAAAATTTCCCCCACCATTGAAGGCAATCAACGGCAAATGTATTTGCCGGAAACCAATATCTTACTCACCCGATTTTTCCAGGAAGATGGGGTTGGAGAAATTACCGATTTCATGCCCGTGGAATCTGATGCCCCAGGATATATTCCCACGCGACACCAAATCATTCGGATGGTTGCCGTATCCAGGGGGCGGGTACGATTTCGGCTCGAATGCGCCCCATCATTTAATTATGGCCGTGATCCCCACACCCTTCTGACCCGCGAGACCAACGTCATATTCCGTTCCCAAAATGCCGTTCTCGGATTGGTGAGTCCTATTCCAATTGAAGCACGAGAAGGGATGGCATTCGCTGAGTTCACTCTCAGCCAAGGACAAAGCTTGACCTTCTTTATCGAATACCTGGAAACCAGTGACCCCGAAACGCTGTTATCCACTCCCGAATCCGGAGAACTGGCCTTTCGAAATACTTCAGCCTTCTGGCAACGCTGGCTCACTCAATGTCAATACTCAGGCCGATGGCGAGAAACGGTACATCGTTCTGCCCTCACCCTGAAACTGCTCACCTACGCTCCCACAGGTGCGATCGTCGCTGCCCCAACCACCAGCCTACCTGAAGCGATTGGCGGACCACGCAATTGGGATTATCGCTATACCTGGATTCGTGACGCCGCTTTTACGGTGTACGGCCTTCTACGCCTAGGATTCACCACGGAAGCCGGTCGGTTTATGGATTGGTTGAATGCCCGCTGCCATGATCTGAATCCTGACGGCTCATTACAACTGGTCTACGGCATTGATGGACGCCGTGATCTCCCGGAAGAAGAGCTTTTGCATCTGGACGGCTATTGCTCCTCAAAGCCCGTGCGTATTGGCAATGCCGCGACACATCAATTGCAACTCGACATGTATGGGACCCTCATGGATGCGGTGTATCTCTACGACAAACATGGCACGTCCATTTCTTTTGATCTCTGGATGAACCTCTGTCGGCTCCTCGATTATGTGTGTAACAATTGGCAGCTGCCCGACGAAGGTATTTGGGAAGTCCGTGGCGGGCGTCGGCATTTTGTATATTCCAAAGTCATGTGTTGGGTGGCCTTGGATCGAGGCATTCGTCTCGCCGATCAACGCGGGTTCCCGGGCAATCGAACCCGATGGACGCATGAACGTGATCGCATTTATATCGATGTCATGGAACACGGCTATAACACGGAAATTGGCGCATTTGTCCAACATTATGACACGACCGCCTTAGATGCCGCGAACCTCATTATGCCTCTTGTTGGCTTTGTCTCCCCCACTGACCCTCGCATGATTTCCACCCTCAATCGCACCCTGGAACAGCTCACAATGGGAAGCTTGGTGTATCGATATCGAGTCGGAGAGGCTGCTCCCGACGGGCTGGAAGGAGACGAAGGCACGTTTAGCATGTGCACCTTCTGGTTGGTGGAGGCCTTAACTCGCGCCGGTCGGTTGCAAGAGGCTCGATTGATCTTTGAAAAAATGTTGAGCTATGCCAACCACCTCCGTCTCTTTGCCGAAGAGGTGTCCCATACCGGTGAACAATTGGGAAACTTCCCGCAAGCATTTACACATTTTGGATTGATCAGCGCCGCCACAAACCTCGACCTCGCCCTCAATACCCGGCAGGGCACTTTTACGATGACTCGCCAACCACTCTCCGTACCAAAACCATTGCAACCCTGATTTTTCCTGATTCTTTTCCTTCTTCGTACCACTTTCATTTCGTACTTTACCCTTAGGGTTTTTTGCGGTATGGTGATGGGTCTTCTATTTACCCGCCTTCATACCGATAAAGAAGTGTCTTCTTCTGTTCTCTTAGGTTGCTGAAACACAAGCGGGAGTGAAAAGACTGGATTCCCAGAGATCAATACACAACCAGAACGTGGCGAGCCCTTGCTCCCACAGACCTTGAACCTGTCCCTAGAATAAGAGAATAAGAGAACTGAACCCTAGGGGGAAAGGGAGTGGTTATGGAAATCGGATTTATCGGACTTGGCAAGATGGGCATGAATATGGTGACTCGGCTTCGGCAGGGGGACCACCGTGTGATTGCATTTGATCGGTCGCAGGACCTTATCACACAAGCGGAGGGTACCGGAGCGGTCGGAGCCTCCTCACTGCAAGACCTCATTTCGAAACTCGCCAAGCCGCGCGCCGTATGGGTAATGGTGCCATCTGGTGCGCCGACCGAAGAAACCATTCAAACCCTGGCAGGCATACTGGACCCCGATGACGTCATCATCGATGGCGGCAATACCAAATTCCACGATGACGTGCGCCGTGCCACTGACTTGAAACCCAAACAGATTCATTACGTGGATGCTGGCACCAGCGGGGGCATTTGGGGATTACAGATTGGGTATTGCCTGATGGTCGGGGGCGACAAGGAGATTATCAATCGACTGGGACCAATTTTCACCACGCTGGCACCAGAAGATGGCTGGGCTCATGTTGGCGCTCACGGGGCTGGACATTACGTCAAGATGGTGCACAATGGTATTGAGTACAGCATGATGCAAGGCTATGCCGAAGGCTTTGAGCTCATGTCCAAAAGCGATTACAACCTTGACCTTCCCAAGATTGCCGATTTGTGGATGCATGGCAGTGTAGTGCGGTCATGGCTGTTAGAACTCGGAGCCGGCGCTCTTAAAGACGATCCGAAGTTAGAGAGGCTCAAAGGATATGTTCAAGATTCCGGTGAAGGTCGCTGGATGCTGATGGAAGCTCTCGACAAGGATGTCCCTGTTCCCACCTTGTCCACGGCCCTCTTCACCCGATTCCGATCGCGGCAGGAAGAGTCTTTTGCTGAAAAAATGCTCGCAGCGCTCCGCAATGCGTTTGGTGGACATAGCGTAAAACGGTAATCAACTTCCAACCCGAGTGGGAATGGTATGACCATGACGATCGACCAAGACAAGCCCTCCATAATGCAGACCAACTCTGGCCCCACGGTCAAACCGTGTACCCTCGTCATCTTTGGAGGATCTGGGGATCTCACCCGTCGCAAGCTCCTTCCGGCGATCTATAATTTGGTGCTCGATGGATTGCTTCCTCCCAACTATGCCGTCGTGGGAATTGGACGCAAAACCTGGAGTGATGATGAGTTCCGGACCGTGGCTCGCGAGGGCATTGAGAAATTTTCTCGGCAGTCTATTCAGGAAGACAAGTGGGAGGAGTTTGCTCGACGTCTGCGTTATTTTTCCGGAGCCATTGATGATCCCAATATGTACCATGGCCTCCGAAGCCAAATCGAAGAGGTCGAAACCCAGTTTGATTTACCAGGCCACCGCATTTTCTACTTGGCGATTCCCCCAACATCCTTTGCTCCCTCATGTCTGGGGTTACAGCAAGCCGGATTGATTTATCCCCCTGAGCTTCCCGACCGCATATCTCGTGTCATTGTTGAAAAACCCATAGGTCATGATTTGGAATCGGCAAGGGCCATCAATGTGACAATTGGTGAAGTCTTTGACGAATCGCAGATTTACCGCATTGATCATTATCTTGGAAAAGAAACCGTTCAAAATATCATGGTGCTCCGATTTGCCAACAGCATTTTCGAACCCATCTGGAATGCTAAATATATCGACCATATCCAGATTACCGTGAGCGAGGCAGAAGGGCTCGGCACACGAGCCTCGTATTACGAAGAGGCGGGAGCCCTTCGCGATATGGTGCAAAACCACATCCTCCAACTGCTCTGCCTTATTGCCATGGAACCGCCCTATTCATTGGACCCAGACGTGATTCGTAATGCGCGCATGGAAGTACTTCGGTGCCTTCATCCAATTCGCGGGAAGGACGTCGAGCAGTTTACTGTCAGAGCCCAATACTCTCATGGAACAGCTAATGACCAGGAAGTGCCGGGGTATCGAAGAGAGGAAGGGGTAAAAGCCGACTCGACAACCGAAACCTTTGTGGCCCTCAAACTCTTTATTGAAAACTGGCGATGGTCCGGCGTACCATTTTATTTACGCACGGGGAAAGCCATGCCCGCTCGCGCCTCAGAAATCGCCGTGCAATTCAAAGACATTCCGGAAATTTTGTTTAACACCATGCCAGAGGCACGCCAAGCCCCCAATGTTTTGACCCTCCGAATTCAACCGCATGAAGGCATGTCACTGAGAATCATGTCCAAAATTCCGGGAAACCGCGCGCGATCGCATCCCGTGGAAATGAACTTCAACTATGGCGATGCCTTTTCCGAACCTTCCCCCGAGGCCTATGAACGGTTGTTGTTGGACGTCATGGCTGGAGACGCTTCGCTCTTTATGCGACGCGATGCCGTAGAAGCTTCCTGGGCCTGGATTACGGATATTCTTGAGGGTTGGAAAGCCCATGGCGGCCGTTGGCTTCCCGAATACCCCGCTGGTACGCGGGGACCCGTTGAAGCTGACCGGCTCATCGAATCCGACAACCGCAAATGGCGGTTGGTGTGACTTCGATCTTTTTCCAGTTCTTCCTTTAACTGGCTCTTCTCCAAATCGTGTGGGTAACTTCTGGGATTTTTCACTCCCCTCCTTTGTAAGGACCTG
>JADFRB010000162.1 GCA_022561525.1 Nitrospinota bacterium | reverse complement strand
ACCCGAGGCATAGCACAGCTATGGTGAGGGTGTTTCGATTGAGGCCCGTTCAAAGATGGCCCGAAGATTGGATGCGAGATTGTCCAAGGTATTTTCTCTCAGGTCCTTAGAGCGTACCCTAGATGATCCATTAAAGAAACCTCTTACATTTGACCGGGAGACTGTGTGGTAGAACGACCCCCTCAACGTGTGTTGGCCATGATCATGGCAGGCGGCAAAGGCAAACGTCTCATGCCCCTCACCGAACAACGCAGCAAGCCGGCTGTTCCCTTTGCTGGCACCTACCGTATCGTTGATTTCGTCCTGAGCAATTTCTTGAATTCCGGCGTCCTGGCCATGTATGTGCTGGTCCAATACCGTTCGCAATCGCTGATTGAACATCTTCGACGGGCCTGGCGAATTGGCGGTCCTAATCGCCAGTCCTTTATTACCGTGGTCCCACCACAAATGAAAGGCCGTGGGAAATGGTATGAAGGCACTGCTGATGCGGTATTTCAGAATCTGAACCTTGTGCAAGATTTTGCGCCAAACCTTGTGGCCGTCTTTGGCGCGGATCATATATACCGGATGGATCTTCGGCAAATGATTCAGTTCCACTTGGACAACCAGGCTGATGTGACTATAGCCGCACTACCCGTGCCCATCCAATCCGCCAAAGGGTTCGGCATTATCCAGACCAATGCGGACCAACGAATCAAAGGGTTTGAAGAAAAGCCCAAACACCCGAAACCCATGCCCGGCAATCCGAATATGGCGTTTTCGTCAATGGGCAATTACATTTTCAATGGGGATATTCTCATGAAAGCCCTGGAGCAGGATGCCCGAAGTCCCGGCTCCCATGACTTTGGTCGTGACATCATCCCCTCCCTCCTGCAATCCCACAAAGTGATGGCCTATAACTTTTTGGACAATGTGGTGCCTGGCGTCCATCCGTATGAAGAATGGGGGTATTGGCGTGACGTCGGAACGCTCGAAGCATATTGGCAAGCCCACATGGACATCCTCGGCGAGAACCCGATATTTGATCTCCGCAATGTCAATTGGCCGATTACGACGGATGCGTCGGGAGAACCCATCGCCAGTGTCGTTCGGTCTCAGTTAGATGACGCAATGGTCGGACAAGGCAGCCTAATCGTTGATGCCAATATCCGTCGATCGGTCATCGGCCGCAACGTCAGAATCGGGAAGGGAGTGGACATTGAAGAATGCGTGATTCTCGATGGCACAGTCGTGGGCCCCAAAGCTCGACTGCGTCGCGTGATTTCCGACCGCTTTAATTTGATCCCCGCCGGGACTGAATTAGGATATGAAAAACTTCAAGACAATAACATTCAGTACTCCGTCGATAAGTCTGGCATCATCGTTCTCCCTCGCGGGCACTCGTATGGTGGCCGGGCTGTTCCTCCAATCCCTAACCCTTAACAGAGAATCGTTCATTACCCATCATCAGAAGCGGGACATCTGAAACCTGATGCGCTTTCACCGTACAATCAGCGTGCAGACACATAGCATATCCGTGAGGATTCCCACATGACCACTCCTCGGGTTCCCATCTCCACCTACCGCTTGCAATTGAACCAACACTTTACGTTTCAGGATGCCATGCGGATCATTCCTTATCTCCACGATTTAGGAATCTCTGACTGTTACACTTCGCCATATTTGCAATCTGCCCCAGGAAGTCTCCACGGCTATGACATAGTTGACCCCACGCGGCTCAATTCCGAACTTGGGACTCAGGACGATTACCAGACCTTTATTCAGGCCTTGGCAAACCAGGAGATGGGACACATTCTAGATATTGTTCCCAACCACATGAACATCGCCGGGCCAGGGAATGCGTGGTGGCAGGACGTGTTGGAGAATGGGCCAAGCTCCCACTACGCCGATTTTTTCGACATTAACTGGCATCCCGTCAAACCCGAATTAGACAACAAGGTCTTGCTGCCTATCTTAGGGGATCAATTTGGCATAGTGCTGGAAAACGGTGAGATCAGGCTGTCGTATCAACACGGGAGGTTTTCTCTCCAGTACTATGACCACCAACTCCCCGTTGACCCTAGCACCTGGGCCCTCATCTTGAGTTTCCGGATCGAGGAGCTCATGGAGCAACACGATCCAAACCAAGCCGACATTCAGGAACTCCAAAGCATCATTACGGCCTTATCAAATTTGCCGAACCGAAACGACCGCAATCCTCATCACATCACGGAACGCTATCGCGAAAAAGAGGTCATCACACGTCGGTTGACCACTGTGATGAAAGAGAGCCAGCTCATTGCGGACTTTCTCAACGAAAACATTCGACGCTTTAACGGGACCCCGGGAACCCCTCGAAGCTTTGATCTCCTTGATACACTGCTCGGCGAACAAGCCTACCGCTTGGCCTTTTGGCAAGTCGCCGCGGAGGAAATCAATTATCGCCGGTTTTTCGATATCAACCAATTGGCTGCCATTCGAGTCGAACGGCCCGAGGTCTTTCAACGCACGCACGAATTTATTTTTTCCCTCATTAAGGCCGGGGCCGTCAGCGGACTCCGAATCGATCATGTCGATGGGTTGTACCATCCTAGAAAATATCTTCAGCAATGGCAGGAATGGGCCCAAAAAGAATTAGGCCTGCCGGCTGATCATAAAGGACGGGCACTCTTCATTGTGGTCGAAAAAATCTTGGGCAAAGGAGAAATGCTCTCGGAAGAATGGCCCATTTTTGGCACCACCGGGTATGACTTTCTCGGCCTGGTCAATAACCTGTTCATCGACGCTTTTCATAAACGTGGTCTGGATGCGGCATATATCCGATTCACCAAGAACCCGATGCCCTTTGAGGATTTAGCCTATCACTCTAAAAAATTGATCATGAGCAGCTCAATGCCAAGCGAGCTGAATACCCTCGGGCATCAGCTCAATGTGCTCTCCGAAAAAAATCGTCACTCCCGAGACTTTCCCCTCAATAGCTTGACCTATGCCTTGCGTGAAATCATCGCGTGTTTCCCGGTCTATCGCACGTATGTCACGCCAGACCCCAGAGAACCCATTACCGACCGTGATCGAGCCTATATTCGTCTCGCTGTCATTCAAGCCAAACGAAAAAATCCAACCACGAATAGCCACGTGTTTGATTTCATTCAAGAACTGTTGCTGAAAACTCCAACCGACAATGCCTATCTGCAATGGTCGGAAGTCCATCCCTTTGTCATGAAATTCCAACAAACCACCAGTCCGGTCACTGCCAAAGGGGTGGAGGACACCGCCTTCTATTTATACAACCGTTTGATCTCACTCAACGAAGTCGGTGGGGAACCCTCGCAATTTGGCACACCACTGTCAGCTTTTCATGAACGCATGCGGGAGCGCCAACACCTCTGGCCCTCCAGTATCTCGACCACCTCCACCCACGATACCAAACGTAGCGAAGACGTACGCGCGCGTATCCATGTGCTCTCGGAAATGCCTAAAGAATGGAAGGCGTGTATTACCAGATGGCATCGGCTCAACAAGAAAAAGAAAACACGTCTCGACGGCCAAGACGTGCCCAACCGAAACGAAGAATATCTGCTCTACCAAACCCTCGTGGGCGCTTGGCCCTTTGCTCCCCTGAATTCCTCCATCTACGAGGATTTTTGTCAACGCATGGAACAGTACATGCTCAAAGCCCTCAAAGAGGCAAAAGCACACACCAGTTGGATCAATCCCAATGAAACCTATGAGCAAGCTGTCTGTACTTTTGTGCGAAACATCCTCGACCCCAGACAGTCATCGCAGTTTCTTGAAGATTTCCTTCCTTTCCAGGACACCATTGCGCGATATGGGATGTATAATGCTCTGAGCCAGCTCGTCTTGAAAATTGCCGCCCCCGGCATTCCCGACTTCTATCAAGGGACGGAGTTGTGGGACTTTAGCCTGGTAGACCCGGATAACCGTCGGCCTATCGACTATATCCACCGACAACAGCTCCTCACACAACTCGAATCAGATGAACAAGAAGCCCCTGAAGATTTCTTTCATACGCTGTTGAGCCACTATACCGATGGTCGAATCAAGCTCTATATCACACAAGCCTTACTGAACTTCCGACGTCAGCACCATGCCCTGTTTCAGGATGGCGACTATCACCCCCTTGAAACTCTTGGCGAAAAGCGGCACCATCTCTGTGCATTTCAACGGACATGGGGAGACAAAACCATTCTGGTGGTGGTACCGCGGCTCTTACACCATGTCATCCCCAACCCCGAAGAACTTGCACTTGGTGAATCTGTCTGGTGTGATACAATAATCAAGCTTTCCGACCACACTTCAGAATCCCGATATCGTAACGTGTTAACCAAGGAAACGATTTCGACCGTCACCATAGATCAGCAGCACGTATTGCCAGTCGGAAACATTTTTCACCACTTGCCTGTAGCCTTGATGGAGCACATACCATGACGCGTCTTTCATCTGATTCGAACAACCATACGCATCAAGAATCACGCTCCAACCCGTCCTCTCCAGAGGACGTCCTTGGGTGGGAAGGACATGTCAATGTCCCCAGTTCCCCACTATGGACGAAACTCCTGGGTAACTGGCCTGAACTTCGTACAGGATTGGCGTTTAGTATAGTATTTGTCGTGGGAGCGGTAGTCGGAAGTAGTGTCGCGCTTCTCTTTGGTTGCAATCGTACAAAATCGGAGTAACTACTCAGGTGGATAGGCTGAAGGCCGAAGGCTTTGTAGGAAGCCATCATATATGATCATACAAAACGCCGGGCATTACGAGGATTACCCTTCAGTCTTTAGCCTTCAGCCTAAATACCTGAGTAGATACAAATCAGAAGACTAAGGATCCGTAAAGAAATACGTGGGACATTAAGACGCTTAGATTTAGGTCAGATTTGGTCGATCTGAATGAGAGGAACCGGAAGAATAGTTGTGCTATTTTGAGGGTTTCTCGATTGAAGATCGGCCAAAGATGGCCTGAAGATAAGATGTAAACATGTTCCACTTATTTCTTTACGGATCCTAATAACCGCCGAAAAAAAAGGGGAGGACTATGGGACAAGACATTTCATCCAATGATTCATGCTGGGTCACCACATTTGTGTTTATTTCTGGGTTTATTCTTGGAGCCGGGGCCGCAATCCTGATGGCACCAGAGCCCGGTTCCTCCATACGAAGCCGGTTGGCCAAGGGCGCAAAGATCGCACAAGAAGAGTTCGGGGATGTCGCCAATGAGACCAGAGAAGCATTTCGCTCTATTTCACAAGATACCAAACGAACGATGAAACAAGCCGCAGCCCGTATAACCGATGCCGTCGAAGCCACCAAACAAGCCGTCATTGCTGACGAAGAGGACAAACCCTCCGCGCCTGCGTTCGATCCTCCAGGATCAGACAAAAGTGCCTTGAACTAATAATGGCGCATCCGGTTTTTCCAAAAAAAGCAACGAGCCAGAGGGAAAAGGACAGACTCATGACTATCCAAATTTCTGAGCCCTCCGACACGGGCAAAACCCGCGGTTGTCTGTTTTGTGGATAGCTTACCCCGTCACATCCAAAATACT
>JADFRB010000161.1 GCA_022561525.1 Nitrospinota bacterium | reverse complement strand
GAAATATCGTGAATGATCTCATCGCGGCAATAAGTTAACCGTCATTTTGGTTTTAAGCAACACCCTAAGATGGCAAGAGGAGCAGGGACTGTTCAAAAAGCATGCCCTCGCTTTCAGCCTTCGTAGCCACTCCTGGGTTTCCTAGCCACTTCGGCAGAGTAGGCTCGGCGGAGGTTGGGAACGTAGCTGGCGGTTTTTTTCAACAGATCCTGATAAAGGAACGTATGGCAAGAATAGTAGGCATAGACCTTGGTACCACCAATTCATTGGTCGCGTATATGGATGGAGATGTTCCTCGTGTTATTCAAGGCAAACATGATGAGGCAAAAGTCCCGTCGGTTGTTGGCCTGACGGATAACGGCATTATTGTTGGAGAACCAGCCAAGGAGCATTTGGTTCGCGACCCCTCGAGGACGATTTATTCCGTCAAGCGGTTTATGGGCAAGTCTTTGGCGGATGTGTCCGAGGAGTTGAAATATTTCCCCTACAGCCTTCAAGAAAAAAACGGGGTGATTCGCATTCAGGTCGGAGACAAAACGTACTCGCCCCCTCAAGTCTCTGCCATGATTTTGAAGGAACTAAAACTGCGAGCTGAAGCCCACCTTCGAGAAGACATTACCAAAGTTGTCATTACAGTTCCCGCCTATTTCAATGATGCCCAACGGCAAGCCACGAAAGATGCCGGCCTCATCGCTGGGCTTGAAGTGCTGCGAATCATCAACGAACCGACAGCGGCGTCCTTGGCCTATGGGTTGCAAAAGAAAACCCAGGGCGTGATCGCGGTCTACGATCTTGGTGGTGGGACCTTTGATATTTCTCTGCTTAAACTCAAAGATGGCATTTTTGAGGTACTGGCGACGAATGGTAATACCCATTTAGGAGGAGATGATTTGGATCGTCGACTGGTCGAATCTGTCATGAAGGACCTCGACGCCAATCATGGGTTGAAGGTGGAAGACCTCCCCGAACTCATGCAAACGGTTCGCTTAGAATCCGAGCGGGTGAAGATTCGGTTATCCAATGAGGGCAAGACGTCAATGTCTATTCCTCTTCCCGATGAGAGGGGAACGTACACCCGTGAATGGTCTCGAGAGGAATTGGAGTCTCTCACCGTAGACTTAGTGCGACAAACACTCGCTCCCTGTCGATTGGCGATGCAGGATGCCGAGTTGCAACTCAATGACATAGATGAAGTGGTGTTGGTTGGGGGAAGCACCCGCATGCCGTTGGTTCGTCAGTTAGTTGAAGAACTGTTTGGCCAGACGCCTCATAGCGAGTTGAACCCTGATGAAGTGGTGGCGCTTGGGGCTGCGGTCCAGGCCGGTATTCTCGCGGGTGATAACAAAGACATGCTATTGCTCGATGTCACCCCGTTGTCCTTGGGCATCGAAACCATGGGTGGGGTGATGAGCACATTGATTCGACGGAATACCACCATCCCAACGAGCGCCAAGGAAATGTTTACCACCTATGTCGATGGGCAAACCTCCGTGGATATTCATGTTTTGCAAGGCGAACGTGAGCTGGTGCAAGACAATCGGAGTCTTGCTCGATTTCAACTCAAGGTTCCACCTCTGCCTGCGGCGGTGCCACGGGTTGAAGTGACGTTCCTGATTGATGCCAATGGCATTCTCAATGTCAATGCCGCTGATATCCGAACCGGAGAATCACAAACCGTGCAAGTCAAACCCTCGCATGGTCTCACCGATGATGAAGTCGAAGGCATGATCCGAGAATCATTCCAATTTGCCGCTCAGGACATCAAAGCCCGTCAGGTGATTGAAGCCAGGACTGAGGCGGGTGCCATCCTCGTTGCCACGGAAAAAGCCTTGAAGCGAGGGACCGATCTCATTACATTCGAAGAAGTCCAAGCGATTCACCAGGTTCTTAAAGATCTTCGGAAAGTCAAAGATCAAGATGATCATCGCGTGATTCGGGCAAAGATTTCTGATGTCGAAAACGTCACCCATCACCTGGCTGAAGCATTAATGGATGCCACGCTCAAAGAAGCGCTCGAAAATAAAAAACTTTCTGAAGTGACGGATTGAATGTTCTGATACGTGCCAAGGAGAATTAGGTGGCTCAAGATTTAATGTGGGAAGACGTAGAAGATATTGGGATCCGGTTGCAGGAAGAACATCCTGATCTTGATCCCCTCACCGTTCGATTTACTGATATGCATAGTTGGATTGTTGCCTGGCCGGAATTTAAGGATGACCCAAAGAGTTCAAACGAAAAGAAACTCGAGGCGATTCAAATGGCCTGGCACGAGGAGTACCAGGACGCCCAATAGCTCCATCATTTCCTTTCTTCCCCTCACACCTCACTTTTTTCTATTGTTCAAGCTGATCGAATTCGTAGAAATCTAAGGGATTGGCTGTGCTCCGGGCGGGACGTTGTGGAACCGTTCCTTTGGCAAAGACTTCAGTTGTGGAGGTTGACGTCGGCTCGCTGACGAGGGCGCCGGTTTTTTGATCAATCTCCACGAATTGAATGCCCTCGGGGATAGTAAATGTTTGAACCGGTACGGACTTCAGCGCCTCAGCCACAAATTGAATCCAAATGGGCAAGGCGGCATGGGCTCCTGATTCTCTTTTTCCTAACCGTTCGACATCATCGAATCCTACCCACACGCCGACGGCCAAGTTCGGTGCATATCCGACAAACCAGGCATCTTGGAAATTATTCGTCGTGCCCGTCTTGCCCGCGAGAGGTCTTCCAATAGAGCGAGCCCGTCTTCCCGTTCCTCTTTGAATCACATCCATCATCATGTGCGTAATCAGATAGGCGGTTTCCTGAGAGACCACCTGGCGGGGTTCAAAGAGATGTTGCTCAAGAACTTTATCTTCTTGGTCTTTCGCAATTGAAATGGTATAGGGGCGTAAGGCTAAACCCTGATTGGCAAAGACGCCAAAAGCGGAGGTGATTTCTACCAATGTGAGGCCCGATGACCCTAAGGCTAGAGAAAGGTCTTGGCTGAGAGGACTTCGGATTCCCAGTTTCCGGGAAAACTCCGTGACGCGACGCACCCCAACTTGTTCGAGGAGTCGTACCGTTGCCGCATTTCGAGAGTGACGCAAGGCCTCTCGTAGCGTGATCGGACCAAAAAACCGCTTTTCATAGTTTTCGGGTTTCCAAGTTTTTCCGGGATCCTCCTGCTCATACACGACCGGGGCATCCAAAACTAGCGTGGCCGGGGTCATTCCCCCATCGAGCGCCGTGGCATAGATGATCGGCTTAAATGCGGATCCTGGCTGGCGAAGCGAAAGGAGCGCTCGATTAAATTGACTTCGTTCAAAGTCATATCCACCGACCATGGCCCGGATGGCACCGGTTCGTGGATCGAGGGCGATAATCGCGCCTTCAACCCTGGGGGTCTGCTCAAGGAGGAACCGGATTTTCCCCTTCCTCATCGATTTGAGGGACACTTCGATGACATCTCCAGGAAGTAACAATTGCTTAGCCGAGGTGATGGGGAAATTTTTGGCTTCCATGACGGGCGCATCTTTTGGAAGGCGGCGTTTAGCCCAGAGCATATCTTTGAGCGAGATGGTTCCGATGAGACCATTGACGACAACAGTTGCCTCTTCTTTTGAAACCTCCGTCACGATACCTTCCAGAATGTCACCGTATTCGGGAAGGTCGGGTGATGGATCTTCGGGCAGCATGGCGAGTGGATCTTCGTGCCGAAGCGGGCCGTGCCACCCCTGCCGTTTATCTAATTGCCTCAGGCCGGTCTGGATTGCTTGTTCAGCTATACGCTGCAATTCAATATTGAGCGTGGTAAAAACTTGGAGACCGCCTTTGTACACCATGGATTCCCCATAGGCCTTGACCAAGTGTTGCCGAACGTTTTCCAAGAAATAGGGAGCTACGCGCTCAATAGATCGTCGTTGAAAGTTCAGCGTGGTGTCAATGGCCTCCTGTGCCAGGTCGGTCGAGATAAAGTTGGCTTGAGCCATGCGTCCGAGGACATGTTCTTGGCGTTTTTTCGCAAGGTCAAAATTTTTATAGGGAGAATAGGTGCTAGGGGCTTTGGGTAGGCCAGCCAGGAACGCGGACTCTGGCAAGCTCAGTTCGGCTAGGCCTTTTCCATAATACGTGAGGGCAGCGCTTCCGATACCATACGCGCCATGTCCAAAGTAGATTTGATTCAAATACATTTCCAGGATTTGATCTTTGGTCAACACCACTTCCATTTTAAGGGCAAGAATCAACTCTCGAATTTTTCGTCGAAAGGTGCGTTCCGGAGAAAGAAATAGTGTTCGCGCGAGCTGCTGGGTAATGGTGCTGGCTCCTTCGAACTTTCCGCCTCGTTTCAGGTTGGTCCAAGCGGCTCGAAAAATCCCCCAAATATCTAGCCCCGGATGTTCAAAGAATCGGGTATCTTCAACGGCGATGAGGGCGTTAATTAAATGCTGAGGCACTTCGGTGAGTCGAGCCAGAATTCTGCGTTCGACATAAAATTGTCCCATGACCTGACCGTTGTCAGCATGGACTTTTGTAATCAGGCTCGGCTGATATTCATGGAGAACGGCGAGTGAGGGTAGGCCTGTAGACGCATACCAGGCCAGAGCGATAGCCCCACCCATGCCCAGCCCCGTTCCAACAAGGACGAGGATCAGAAGAAATCGTGGCCAACGTCGGGGTCGCGTTTTCTGGGAAGGGCCTTTGGGTGGTGCCATAGGATCTGGGGCTGAAGAAGAATGGAGGACCGGTTGCCCGTGCGAGGGCTTTCTTTTAGTGAATACCTCTTATTAAAGAATACGATAACCCCGGATCGCCCAAAAGACAAGAAAGGAATTTGACGAATTTTTTCTTCAGGTTTAACCTGCTTGTTGCCCCAAAGGGACAGTCTTTTCATGATTATGGGTCTTATGCCAAGTTGACAAATATTCCGAGCACATGCTACGAAAAAACCCTTGCAAGCCGCGAGATTAGATTACTTAACATTTTGTAACTACTCAGGTTGCCTCAATGTTGTTGTAGGACAAGGCGCGAGGAGTGCAGAACCGGAGCGTATATGGAATACGCGAGGATTCGAGCACCTCAGCAACGCCGGCCTGGGGCAAAAGGAAGGTGACCTGAGTAGTTACTACATTTTTTCAATAAGGAGGCCTTTCATGTCTGATGTTGCTCAAGAAATTAAGGTTGGTGATGCTGCTCCAGATTTTACCTTAAAAGATCAGGATCAAAATGATGTTACGCTGAGTTCGTTTAAGGGAAGTAAAAATGTCGTGTTGGCATTTTATCCCTTGGATTGGAGTCCCGTGTGTGAAGGGGAAAATAAATGTCTCACAGATGATTTTCCCAGCTTTTCCAGTGCGAATGCAGAATTATTTGGCATTAGCGCGGACAGCTTTTTTTCTCACAAAGCCTGGGCCGACTCGCTCGACCTCAAACACAAGTTGTTGGCTGATATGCATCGCACCGTGTGTAAATCCTATGGCCTGTATTTTGATGCCTTGAATTGTGCCAAACGCGCCACGGTTATTGTGGATAAACAGGGCAAGGTTGCCTATGTCAAAGTCCAAGAAATCAAAGTCCCACGGGATGACAAGGAAATT
>JADFRB010000160.1 GCA_022561525.1 Nitrospinota bacterium | reverse complement strand
CTCGAAATGACAAAAGGGATTTGGCGATCGCGAATCTCGGACAGGCTCTCCTAGCGTCCAAACTTCCGTTTGAGAGCCGCTTCAATAAAGGCGGTAAACACTGGATGTGGTTTATGAGGACGGGAATGATATTCAGGATGAAATTGTGTCCCCAAAAACCAGGGGTGATGTTTTAATTCAATAATTTCAACGAGCTTCCCATCTGGAGAGGTGCCGCTCACCACAAGTCCCTTGGAGATCAACTTTTCACGAAAATCGTTATTAAACTCAAAACGATGGCGATGCCGTTCGCTGATTTCCGTTGAGCCATAAATACGATGAGCTAACGTGTCTTCCACGATCGAACAGGGATAGGCCCCCAAGCGCATAGACCCACCCTTGTCTTTAACGGCCCTTTGTTCGGGAAGGAGATCAATAACCGGATAGGGATTGTTTTGGTCAAACTCGGAACTGTTGGCCATCTCAAGGCCAAGAATGGAGCGGGCATATTCTATAACGGCACATTGCATGCCCAAGCACAGACCAAGAAATGGAATGCCCTTTTCTCGAGTGTAACGGATGGTATCAACCTTGCCTTCGATCCCTCGTAGGCCAAATCCACCAGGGATTAAAATGCCATCGGAGTCACTCAAGAATTGGTCAGGCCCGAGCCGTTCCACATCCTCGGATTCAATCCACTGGATCTTAATCCCAGCATCATTGGCTAAGCCCCCGTGGACAAGGGCTTCAGACAGACTTTTATAAGAATCCTTCGAGCCCATGTATTTGCCAACCATGCTGATTATGACTTCATGCGTGGGGCGTTTCAGCCGTTGAACCATCGCATCCCATTCCCGTAGGTTCGGAGGCCCGGCTTCCAGCCGTAAGGACCGCACGATGAGTTCATCCAAGCCTTCTTTCCGAAAGACGATTGGCACCTCGTAGATCGATTCCACGTCCTTTGCAGTAATGACAGCATCCTTTTCCACGTTGCAAAACAGCGAAATTTTGTCTTTCATTGCCTGGGATAAAAATCGATCCGTCCGGCACAGGAGGATGTGGGGCTGGATTCCAATCTCTCGTAACTTGTTGACGGAATGTTGCGTGGGCTTGGTCTTGAGTTCTCCTGCCGTTTCGATGTACGGCACCAACGTGACGTGGATATACAAGACGTTTTCCCGTCCCACATCAAAGGGCATTTGCCGAATGGCCTCTAAAAACGGCAGGCTTTCAATATCACCGACCGTTCCCCCAATTTCGACAATCACCACGTCCGTGCCATGGGCCACTTTCAAAATGGTCTGTTTAATCTCATCCGTGATATGCGGCACGACTTGGACCGTTCCACCCAAGTAGTCGCCACGTCGTTCTTTTTTAATAACCGTATCGTAAATGCGCCCGGTGGTGCAGTTATTTTCCTGAGAAAGTGTGAGGGAAGTAAACCGTTCATAATGGCCAAGATCAAGATCAGTTTCCGCGCCATCATCGGTGACATAGACTTCGCCGTGCTGGTAGGGATTCATGGTGCCAGGATCGACATTGATATACGGATCCAGTTTGAGAAAGGAGATTTTAAGCCCACGGCTTTCCATTAAATGACCGATCGACGCAGACGCTAATCCCTTCCCCAATGAGGAAACCACGCCACCTGTCACGAAAATGAATTTATTCATGTTGACGATGTCTCCATTCCCTGTGTTCTACCTTGCCTCGACCATGAGTCGTTCCCAAGATCGATTCGCTTCAGCTAAGTCCTCTGGTGTATCAATTCTCAGAGACGGCTGTTTGGTTTCCCATACTTTGATGGGAATGCCATGTTCCAACGCTCGTAATTGCTCTAGCTTCTCCGCTTCCTCCAGTTTTCCCGTGGGTAGCTCGGCAAACTGTAATAACGTCGTTCGTTTGAAAATATACACTCCCACGTGACTTGAGGCAAAGGGGGCAGGCTGACCCTGGACAACCTGATCTCGGGTATGCGGAATCGAGGCGCGGGAAAAATACAGCGCCATCCCCTCCTGGTTTGTCACCACTTTGACTACAGACGGTTGAAAAAATTCATCTTGATGTTCAATTTGTCGTTTCAACGTTCCCATTGGGGCTGTATCCGCAAGGAACGGATCAATGAGGTCATTCAAAATGTCTGGATTGAGTAAAATTTCATCAGCCTGCAAATTGACGATTACCTCACTGGATAGCGAACGGCCAACCTCGGCAACCCGGTCGGTGCCGGTCCGGCATGGCGCGGTGATTATCTGTACAACTCCCCCAAATTTCTCAACGGCCTGTTGGATACGAGAGTCATCAGTAGCCACGATTACCTGGTCCACCTTTGGTACACAGATTGCCTGTTCATACACATGTTGAATAAGGGGCTTACCCGCAAGTTGGGCAAG
This sequence comes from Nitrospinota bacterium, assembly GCA_022561525.1. Taxonomy (GTDB): domain Bacteria; phylum Nitrospirota; class Nitrospiria; order Nitrospirales; family UBA8639; genus Nitronereus. The sequence goes on along the minus strand of JADFRB010000160.1, from coordinate 3,203 downwards.
GGGTTTTCCAGGAAAGCGAGAGGACTCATACCGAGCAGGAATGACAATCGTCACGGGTGCCTTATTCATACAGTGTGGTGAATCGCCTCTCTCAGCTGGGCTTTCGTAATAGACGCCGTTCCTACCAGACCCACCACAACCCCCGCTGCATAATTAGCCATAATTGAGGCTTCCTGGATCGATGCCCCGACGCTCATGGCTAACGCCAGTGTACTGACCACCGTATCCCCAGCACCAGTGACATCATAAACTTGTCGCGCCATCGTGGGAATATGCCAACTCGCTCCGCTGCTTTCACAGAGACTCATGCCTTGCTCTCCGCGTGTCACCAAGACCGCCTCACACCCTAGCTTCTGGCGTAATGAATGGCCAATGTCATGAATGGCTTGATGGTTATGACCGGACAGGCCGGCGGCCTGTTGGGCTTCCATATGATTCGGAGTCAGCACTGTCGCATCTGCATAGTAAGGGAAATGCTCGACTTTCGGGTCAATAATGATGGGAATATTTCGGCTTCGTGCCAACTGACCCACTTGCGCCATCAACGATGGAGTAATGACCCCCTTGGCGTAATCGGAAATGACCATGCAGGAAATCGAACCCAAACGGGATTCAACATGTTTCACAATCCGTCGAGTCGCCTGAGGCGAAATGTCCTCCCGCCGTTCGACATCGTATCGAACAACTTGCTGACTGTGTGCGATAATGCGTGCCTTTCGCGTGGTAGGACGGGAGGCATCAACAATGATCCCAGGGTGTCGCTGTCGTCGAAACCCTAATTCCTTTAATAGTGCCTGACCGCTTTCATCTTGCCCAATCACGCCACACACTTCGGCCTTTCCCCCCAGTGACAATACATTGTTATACACATTGGCGGCACCGCCTAGACGCATCGACTCACGCTCAACATGGACCACGGGAACTGGTGCTTCTGGGGAAATGCGACTCACCACGCCCCAAATAAAATGATCAAGCATCAAATCGCCAATGACCAGCACCTGCCCACGATGAAATCGGCGAAGATAGCGCTCAAGAGACTGATGAGAAACAGAGAGTGTGGATGGCCCCGCATTCTTGTACTTAATCCTGGAGCGTTTTTTGGATGAAGAGGTCACGAGAAGAAATCCTAAGGGTAAAGGGCAAATGGGTTTGTTGATAATTTAAAAAACTTCCAATTGTTTTCTATTGTCCATGACTCTAGAAAATTACATGGAAAGAGGGCTGTTCAAAAAGGTCGTCCAGCAAGGCCGCAGGACCATTTGCGAGCGGAGCGTACTCTGGTACGTGAGCACGAAAACAGCCCGAGAACAGCCCGAGAACGCCGCTGGCGGCCTTTTTGAGCAGCGCTCAATTAATGATTTTTCCGATACGGTCCCACCGGACCCATTCGGATATTGAGCCCTGGCCTTTCCAAGACCAATAAACCAAGAAGGCGCGGCCTTTTATTTTGTGTTTTTGCACATAGCCCCAAAATCGGCTGTCCAGGCTTTGATCCCGATTATCGCCCATCACGAAATACGAGTCGGGCGGAACGGTAAGAGGATCAAGATTGTCGCGTGGCGTAATCCGGCCATCGAGAATCCCCGGATCAATCCGCTGGGTCCAGTCTTGATCGTCAAGTTGTTTCCCATTCACATAGATGACCTTGTTCCGTATTTTGATGGTATCGCCAGGTAAACCCACGATTCGTTTAATGAAATCTTTTTCTTCGTCTTCTGGATACCGAAACACAATCACATCGCCGCGATCTGGGTTATCAAACTCAATGAGTAAATTCGTGGAATAACAGGTCATGGGGGGAAACGAAATGTCGAATTTACAGTCTTGTGGCAACTGAATGCCATAGGCCATTTTATTGACTAAAATATGGTCTCCGATTTGCAAACTGGGAATCATAGACCCGGATGGAATCTTAAACGCTTGAACGAAAAACACTCGAATGGTAAAGGCCAAAATCATCGCGATGATGATGGCCTCGGTATATTCTCGCCAAATGGACTTCTTGGTTTGAGAGTCTGTGTGCCGTTTTTCCGTTGGTGGCGAAGGCGCAACCGACGCATCCTTATCAGTGGAGGAAGGCTCCGTCCTATCAAGCGGATTCGAATTATGCTCCATGTTTATTCATCCTTCACTTTGAGGAGAGCTAAAAAGGCTTCTTGCGGAACTTCCACTCGCCCTATTTGTTTCATGCGTTTTTTACCTTCTTTTTGCTTCTCCCACAATTTTCTTTTGCGCGTGATGTCGCCACCATAACACTTGGCCGTGACATTCTTTTTTATGGCGGAAATCGTCTCACGGGCAAGGACCCGTTTACCAATAGCCGCTTGAATGACAATCTCGAACATTTGTTTCGGGATCAATTCCTTCATCTTCTCGGCCAATTGGCGGCCTCGATGCTGGGCTTTATCTTTATGGGTGATAAACGAAAGCGCATCAATGTTTTCCCCATTGAGAAGGAGGTCAAGCTTGACTAATTCGGCGGCCCGATAGTCGGCCAATTCATAATCGAAAGACGCATAGCCTTGGGTGCGAGATTTCAGCTTGTCATAAAAATCAAGTACCATTTCATTGAGTGGAAGTTCATAGACCAGAATAATGCGAGTGGCATCCAAATATTGCATGCTGACCTGCGTGCCTCGACGTTCCTGGCACAAGGCCATGATATTTCCGGCATACCGTTCCGGCGCAATTATCGTGGCTTGAATAAAGGGTTCCTCCATGACCTCAATTTGCTCAGCCTCGGGCAATTTTGAGGGATTATCAATAGTGAGGAGCTCCCCCTTTACCGTCTTGACCCGATAAATGACCGTCGGCGCCGTGCTGATTAATTCCAGCCCATATTCCCGATACAACCGTTCACGGATAATTTCCATGTGAAGCAGCCCGAGAAACCCGCAGCGGAACCCGATGCCCAGGGCATCGCTGGTGGCGGGCGCATAGGAGAAGGAGCTGTCGTTGAGCCATAGCTTCTCCATCGCGGTGCGTAGCTGTTCAGTCGTGGTGCCGATCGCCGAAAAAAAATCGCAGAATACCATTTGCTGCGGCGGGTTGTACCCGGGAAGCGGTTGCGACGTCGGATTGGCCGAAAGCGTCACCGTGTCGCCGATGTTGACATCCGCCAGGGTCTTGATCCCCGCAACAAAGTAGCCCACTTCGCCGGCGCTGAGCGACGTGACGGCCCTAGGTTTTGGCATGCACTTGCC
>JADFRB010000159.1:949-5579 GCA_022561525.1 Nitrospinota bacterium | reverse complement strand
ACTCGTCGCTCATGGAATGGAGGACATCCTCCAAGGTCAGGCCATGAGCATCACCATTGATGGTGCGTTCAATGGCGCGTTCCTTGGCTCGTTGCGCGAGGGAGGCCAAAATGGCTCCACTGAGCAGATCACTTCGGTAGAGTGTTTCGTTCTTGCCATTTCGCAATCGAATGTTGAGAACACGGTTGTCATCGGTTTTTTTAAACAAGGAGTCGATGGTTTCCTGGATGAGTGCGTTGCACGCGGTTTCCGCATTGTTGGCATGTGCGGCCAAAAGATCCTCAGAAAAAGGTAGCGCAGGTGTTAGGTAAATCCGAAGAATATCCTGAGCGTCCTGTCGGGCTGGCCGTTCGACTTTAATTTTTCGATCAATGCGTCCTGGTCGAAGGACGGCAGGGTCAATTAAATCCGGGCGATTCGACGCCACAATGACCACGACATCTTGAAGAGAATCCACGCCATCCAGCTCGGCACAAAACATGGGGACTAGAGTATTGGCAATGTTGTACGACCGCATGGCACGTCTAGTGCCTAAAATAGACTCGGCTTCATCAATGAACAAGAAGGGGAGTAGGCCTTCTTTTCGTCGTTCGCGTGCCTGAGTAAAGAGGTCACGAATAATACGCTCGGATTCACCCACCCACATGTTCAAGACCTCAGGGCCTTTGACATGAAGAAAGGCCCCGCCGGTGATAGGGGGGAGTTGACTCGTGGCGGAATTCTCTGAAGACTCAGCCGCTTGGTGTTGAGACACAAGATTAGCCAGGCTCGCAGCCGTGGCCTTCCCAATCAGCGTTTTGCCGCAACCCGGTGGTCCGTACAAGAGAAACCCCTTGGGTTGGGTAAATTGATACGCCTCAAACGTTTTCGCATGCAGCAGAGGATATTCAATGGCTCGGCGAATAGCCTCAATGGCCTTCTGTTGTCCACCGATTTGTTCCCAGGTGATGTTGGGTGTTTCATCGAGCATATGCTTGGTGTTTTGGGTGCTCTCGATTCGTTCGATCCCTAATCGCTGCGTGGGGTCGAGTCTGAGTTCATCGCCAGGCTTTAACGGAAGGTCTTTGAGAACATGGCTCAAGTCAATAAGTTGCCCAGGCCGACCGGCTTCGGAATCGAGGCGAACCCGGCCATCTGTGAGCAGTTCCTTGATTTTGACAATCGGACCGCTCCGATCAAATCCCAACGTGCCAATGAGAGCGTAGGCTTCATTCACTAAGATTTGTGCGCCAATCTCAAGTTCTTCGGGATTCAGTTGTGGGTCAATGTTGGCATAGAACTCACTGCCACCCACGGAAATACGAGCGATACCCTCAGCAGGTTTATCAATAAGAGTACCAATGCGATTGGCAGGAGCCGTGAGTTTCTCTACGACGCTTTGCAGTTTTTTGATGTCGGCTTCCCGTTGTTGTTGCGACACCCCTTCCTGCAACAGATGATGACGAATTTTATAGAGCAATTTTTGCTCTGGAGCGTCTTCCGGAAGGGTGGCTAAGCATTCATCAATCAAAACCAGAGGGTCTGTCTTACCAGACTGCTCCCGTCCCGGCGGTGTGTCTTCGGGTATGTCCGATGGTTTTCGATCACTCATAATTTTTTAAATCCAGTGTGTTTTTGAGAGTTTTACCAACCTCATGGGCCATATTATTTATTATTGTACCTATCCCATCCCGTAAAGCCAGCAAAATCTCGTGAAAAAGAAGGAGGGGTTTTATAAGGTTAACACCTTATGAAACGATAACACAAAAACTTTGGCCGAATGAAACCTGCCTTCACCCATGGTCGTTGCCCGATGATTGATCTAACAGTGAATAATGGTAGGGGGTAAAGGAAAGGAATCCGATAAATCGGGCAACGACAGTACGCCTTACAAAATGACACCTATGATCACAGGCAGGTGGAGAGGCGAGTCTGTGCGTGTCGGCAAACATAAGAAATCGCCACGCGAATGCTCCGTTCGCTTAGGGTCCGCGCAAGAATAACTTCCCCTGTTTGGGTGCTGAGACACTTGTCTGGCAAGGCGCGAGGACTGCGCATACTCCTCGTATGGAAAAGACGAGCAACGCCGCCAGACGGGATGGATCGACGCCCAAACAGGGGAAGTTATTTTTGCGCAAGCCCTTAGGCCGACTTTCGGATTAATTGCGGGGTGGTTTCTCCCCGAATCACTGCATCGGTGATGACGACCTCTTTGATCCCTTCTAAGGCTGGTGTGTCAAACATCAAATCAAGCATCTTCTCTTCCAGAATACTTCGTAACGCGCGGGCACCGGTTTTCAATGAAGCAGCTTTATGAGCAATGGTCTGAATCGCTTTGTCCGTAAAGACCAGATCGATCCCATCAAGTTCAAACAAGGCCCGATACTGTTTGGCCAGCGCATTTTTGGGTTCGGTCAGCACTCGCACTAAATCCGACTCACTCAAATCCTTGAGGGTTGTCATGATGGGAAACCGTCCGACGAATTCAGGGATCAATCCGTACTTCAGCAAATCTTCCGGTTGAACAAGATGGAGTAACTCACTGGCATGCGACTGGGTTTGCGCTTCAGGGTTGGCACCAAACCCAAGCCGTTTATGACTGGTGCGTTGGGCAATGATTTGATCCAAGCCGACAAACGCTCCACCACAAATGAACAAGATGTTCTGGGTATTGATCTTAATGTATTCTTGATCGGGATGCTTTCGTCCGCCTTTGGGAGGAATATTGCATATGGTCCCCTCCACGAGTTTGAGCAAGGCTTGTTGCACGCCTTCACCCGAGACATCACGAGTAATCGACGCGCTTTCCGATTTGCGACTGATCTTATCGATCTCGTCGATATAGATAATGCCGGTCTCGGCCCGTTTGGCATCAAAGTCACAGGATTGCAGGAGCTTAAGCACGACATTTTCAACATCTTCACCCACGTACCCGGCTTCAGTGACCGTCGTCGCATCGGCAATGGCAAACGGCACTTGGAGCATCCGTGCAAGGGTTTGTGCCAATAAAGTTTTTCCCGTCCCCGTCGGTCCAATGAGTAGGACATTGCCTTTCTCCAACTCTACATCCTTGATGTCTTTCCCACTGAACACGCGTTTGTAGTGATTATGCACAGCGACAGCCAGGACTTTTTTCGCTTGCTCTTGTCCAATCACATATTGGTCGAGAATGGCTTTAATATCAGGTGGCCGGAGCAGTTGAAGATCTTGAGGAGGCGATGGGACTTCCAAAGGCTTGGGAGCATGTTCCGCCAGAAAACGCCCACAGAGTTGAACACATTCGTTACAGATTAACAGGGTGGTATCATTGCGACACGTTCCACAGGTATATTTCGAGGGGCTTTGAATAAATCCGGAAACGGCACTTTGCGCTTTCCCGCAAAAGGAACACATTGGTTCAGAGGTCCCTTGTTTCGAATCCCAAAACGGCATGGATTACTTCCTTGGTTGAAACCAATACACGTTCAGCTAATGTGAATGTGGGCAATACGAATTCACTACGTAATCAACCTGAATTCATCATAGACCGAAGATGGGCGTATTTCAAATGGCAAGGTAACAGACCATCACTCGTCCCTGATTGGCCGATTCTTTTGACCAATTTGCGGAGAAGATGGTAGATAGGTTTCAAGCCAGCTACCTCTAATTTTCATGTATAGGCTTTGGTATGGAAGAGAATCTTTTCAGCCTTTCCGCTATCCTGCACCAACCAGGCAATTTGGCTCTATCCGGCAATTTGGGCTTTGCAACAGCGACCGGTATATCTCACGTCTCCATACGCCAGCAGCCGCATGGCCATATGGTGGTGTATGGCCCGCACGGCCGACGAATTCTTTTGACTGATCCTGAAGGCCATCCGCTTCATGAATGCGAATGGGCACAGTCCTCCGATGGTGCGATTCGCTTTGTGTCGGCTCGACTGTTCCTTGATTGGAATCAGTGGGTAGGGATCAAACCTTCCGGGCTGATCAACACCATGACCATGGACCTCTCCACCCGCCCTGGATGGCAATCGCTGACCCGTCAAGATTTACGCCACATGGCCTCAAAGGCGATGGGTGTGACACTAGGGGAAGTAGAGTTTTTCTATACCGACGATGATTTACTCATCGATCCATCGGGACAGGCCACGATCCAACAACGGAAGGATGCCTTGTATATTTTGGATGATGGCACGTTTAAACATGCGCGCTTTATGTCCTGCATGAGTGCCATGCACTGGGAAGCAATTGATTATCTTCCGGTCGTCGAGCTATTTAAATCGTTATTGCCTGGAACGGGGAGCGCAACCTTCGAATTGATTCGTGGGCTCTATGATGACCAAAACCCATCTAGCCCCAGACCGCTTCAGTATCGCGGCATCCCAACCTACCCCTCTGAAGCCGCCTTCGGCCTGTTTAGTAATTTCTTCACCGCGTCGTTTCCGGGACGAGAAAGTCCTTTTGCAGTATTCATGGATACCACGCGTTCGCATGAAGTAGCGTGGTTGCCCAATGCCAATCCACCGGTTCGCTATGTCGATTCCTCGCACCATGTGTGTCTGACGATTACGCAAGGAAAAATCCAGAAAGCCACGCTGACCACAGATTCGACAGGGCTGCCATTCTCCGCTCCTAATTCACAAGGATTTGCCCCTTGTGCCCGAACGCTG
>JADFRB010000159.1:0-939 GCA_022561525.1 Nitrospinota bacterium | reverse complement strand
TCACCTCGTACTTCAGGATTACACATCGACGAAGACTCTTCCGGTGAATCCGAATTGGGGTGTGGTTTCTAAGCAAGATGGGGCCATGGCTCCTCAATTAGCAACGGCTTCGGATTGGCGTAATCTTTTCCCCATGGGGATACCAACCATTGCACCTCAAGACGCATTTTCCGCAGTGCTCCTGTATCACAAAGATGAGTCGGTGATTGAGGAATATGCAAGCCAACCCTTTGTAGCGGATTTCCTTGATGATCTGTTTGAACAAGATGCTCGCCTTGCCCAACCAAAAGCCGAGGCCAGGCAACTGTTGATCCACGGTTTTGATGCGAGTATTGGGACCTGTTTGATACTCGACCACCCACGAACCCACACCATATTTTTCACCCATGCCGCGTTGGCACAAAAACAGGCACAGTTGTTGTGGAATCAACTGGCTCGAAGCAATCGGCTGGATTGGCTCCCATCGTTTCGCTTTCTTCCTGCTGCGCCTGCCGGAAATGCGGAAACCTATGATTGGCTCTATCGATGGATCCCCTTTGCCGAATATGATCAGGATCAGGCCATCCAAGGAAATATTCAGGAAATCGTGAGAGCATTGGCCCCCAAGGGTTTGGCCTTTGTTGCCGGGCCAGAATCCATTCCTGCCCTCGTCGCGAATCTTTCTGTCCAAATTCTCTGTGGTGAGAAATGCGCTGACCTCCAACCCTTTCACCTGCATCGATCCATCTTACCAAAGTCCCAACTCAACCCTCGTTTACATATTTGGTGTCTGCAGAAGGTGTGAGTCCTTATTTGTCCTTCCCCCCCTGCATTTACGAGGGGCTTGTTGAATAATTCATTCCCATGGGCATTATTTTTTCGATAAGGAACCGTTATCAGTAGCTGGAGGGAATGTTCAAAAAAGTCCGTCCAGCAAGGCCGCAGCCATTTTGACGCGCG
>JADFRB010000158.1 GCA_022561525.1 Nitrospinota bacterium | reverse complement strand
GTAGAGGGCCTTCGGTGAGGTTCGTCAATGACCATGGTCCGAGGTCATGTCTAAAAAACGAGGCGCCAAAATTCGGCTTTGAATCATCAGAAATCCTCGTTCTCCATGTTCTCGGTAATTGAGATTGGCTTCGGTTTCGTCCCCTCGCCAAGTATTTTCTTGGTTTAATCCACGCATCATGGACCCTGGCCTTCGTATGACGGGGCCATATTGCCTCGTGAGGTACATCATGATGGCATGATGCGAGTCCTTGCCTTGGTAGCGAATCATGACCCGTGCAAATTTTCCGTCGATCGTCAGCAGGCGCAGAGACTCAACATGCGTATTCGCAAATCGTAACGTGTCTTCTGAAAATTGATATGATTGGATTCGATCATCAGAGTCAATAAGGGAAAGATGTTTGAGCGTGTGAAGAGCCGTGTTCCATTTGATTCCTTCAAAACCTTGGGGGTCATTTGAAATCGGAGTGAGGGCTCGAGTTGGAGACGTCGCGAGGAGGACGAGAAGCAGGGAGGTGAACATGACGGAAATGGGGAGCCGAAGGCTATTCATATCTGTCACGGCTCGGACCCTAACATGTGGCAAGTCTGCGTGCAATGTAACTGGATTCGTCGTATTGAAATGTAGGCAATCGAGAAAAGAGGAATTCTTAATAGTTGAATTTGGTGTAGCCTACCTATTACTGAGAAGCGGAAGATGGGCGCCTTGCCTGATTAGCGGATCATGCAGCGGAGTTAGCAGAAAGGGCGACAGGGTGGGGAGTTTTCTTTCCATGTAAAGAGCCGTTGGATAAGGCAGCCCACTTCGTGTGTTGTGCCCCCACGAGGATCCAGGTATCAGGGTTGTCAAGAATCATTTGAACCAACTGATTATGTAAAAAATGTCCGGAACGATCGGCAAAAACATGTCCGATGACCGGAACTCCCAACAATGCCAAATCCCCAATAAGATCTAGTACTTTGTGTCGGACACATTCATCCGGGAACCGAAGTCCTTGGTCATTGAGAAGTCCTGATTCTGAAAACACGATAGTGTTATCCAGTGATCCACCTTGCCCAAGCCCCCTAGCCCATAACGCTTCCACTTCGTGTGAAAAGGCAAACGTCCTGGCTTCGGCAATTTTATCTTGGAAGGCTTTAGGCGACCATTCGTACTCATATGTCTGTTGTTGGATCAGGGTGTGATCGTAATCAATGGAGTAGGTAATTTTTGAGGTAGTCGATGGGAGAATAGACACCCCACGGCGATGATCGCCCACGTGCAAGGGTTTGACGATTTTGAGGAATGTCCGTGGGCGTTCCTGGGAAACCATGCCTGCAGCATGGATCATCTCGACAAATGGTGCGGCACTGCCATCCATGGCAGGGACTTCTTCTGAATCGATATCAATATAGGCATTGTTGATATGCATTCCCCAAAGAGCGGAGAGAACATGTTCGGTTGTTTGAATTTGGAAGCCGTTGGATCCAATGGTTGTACAGAGTTCCATGGGGCGAAGGTTTCGAATGGAGGCTTGACATGTTTCAATGTGTCCGTTGGTCTTTCTCCTGAATACGATCCCTGAGTCCACCGGTGCGGGCGCCAGCGTCACCTTGGAGGGTTTCCCTGAATGTAAACCGATGCCCTCTAATGAAATATTCTGTCTCAAAGTCCTTTGCACGTGCATAGCTCCTCTTGTCGGAATTTAAGAGTCCATTAATATTATGCAAAACACGGGCCAGTATTTATGAATAATTAAATTTCATAACTAATTGAATTTAGGCGAATTTTAAATTTTCACTATACTAGTGTGATGTTAAAAATCAATATTGTGTTGCTAAAAAAACACACTTTAGAATTTATACTCAAATCCTTAAGGTCTCCATAAAAGGTTCCTGTAGGTAGCGTTGGACTTCAGGAATATCAGTAGCGTTTTGTGAACGAAGGAGACCCGCAATGATGCCTCGATGTTTTTTATACAACCCTGAATCAATTATGGCTATCTGGTACAGCTTCCATTTACTGATCTTATTATCGGCAATGTGCTGCTGTTCATCCGCAGTTTTCGTCTGCATCAGGGTTGAGAGGCAGGTCAACGCTTTTTCGACGCTGTCATAAGGCGGGGTGAGTTGTAACCGTTGATAAAAGGATTCAAGGTCGTGTCGGAAGTCGGTCAGAATTATTTTCACAGGTGCTGGCGTCATGACTAATTCCCCCACGTTAAATGGGGGGTAAGTATAGCAAAAGTCATGATCCTGTGTCTTTCTCTGATTTCGGAAAATTCGTGGTTCTTTCGTTCAGAGGAACAACATGAACCCTGAGGCAAGGTCGACCTTCTGAATTACCAGTGTTGGGGCCGGACAAATAGGGAGGAGGGAACTCGCTATCGGAAACAAAGGGCTCTGAAAAGTCTTATTCGGCATTACTGAATTGGTCCAAGTCCTGTTCTTTCCCGATCATGACCAGCACGTCTCCCTTTTCAATGAGGTCACTGGGAGACGGGGTAAAATTAAACGATTCCTCTTTCATTAATCGGCCTTTGACCATGCGCTTGACCTGTTTTTTGATGCCGATGACATTGAGATTGTGTTCCTCTCGAATTTTCGCCTCTTCGATGCTTAAGCCGGAATACCGATCCGGTACGACAATTTCTTCAATGCTATAGCCTGGCGAAAGTTCCAAGTATTCCAACACCTTGGGGGAAATGAGGCGATGTGCTAGTCGATTCGCCGCATCGCGTTCAGGGTAGATCACTTCCGAGACGCCAAGGTTGCTGAGAATTTTCCCATGCGTATTCGTCACGGCCTTCGCAATGATGGACTTCACACCCATTTCCGCCAGTGTTTGGACGATCAGAATGCTGGCTTCAATGTTTTCACCGATGCTCACAACGGCCACGTCAACATTTTGCGCGCTGACTGCCTTCAGGGCGCGCTCATCCGTGGCATCGCATTGAACGGCAAATGTTGCGATGTCGCTGATGGCTTGAATTTTGGATTCTTCGCTATCGATGGCTAGCACTTCACATCCTTTTTTCACTAACGACTCAGCCACGCTATAGCCAAACCGTCCTAAACCAATGACGGCAAACACGCGCTTCATAGCAATCCTTGATGGTGAAGGTTAGACATCAGGTTGTGAAAATTAGCTGTGGGGCGTTTCCTCTGTGGGTGCTGGGGGCTCTGGTGTCTTGGCACCTTGAAGGAACAGGGAAATCAGGTCAATGGGAACGGGAAATATAATGGTCGAGGTTTTATCGCCGGCCACGCTCATAATGGTCTCGATGTATCGCAATTGAAGGGCAGCGGGGTTTCGGCTCAAAATATTGGCGGCATCCGATAATCGCTGGGAAGCCTGAAACTCCCCTTCCGCGTGAATAACTTTCGAACGGCGTTCCCGTTCGGCTTCGGCTTGTCGCGCAATGGCCCGCTGCATTTCCTGCGGCAGATCAACATTCTTGACTTCAACCGATGTCACTTTAATACCCCAGGGCTCAGTCGCTTGGTCAATAATGCGCTGAAGGTCGGCATTAATTTCATCGCGTTTGGAAAGTAAATCATCGAGTTGGCTTTGTCCCAGTATGCTGCGCAGGGTAGTTTGGGCAATCATGGATGTGGCATAATAGAAATCTTCGACATCGACGATAGCTTTTTCGGCATTGACCACGCGGAAGTAAACCACCGCGTTGACCTTCACCGAGACGTTATCTTTGGTAATGACATCCTGTGGAGGGACATCCATGGTCACGGTTCTGAGACCAACCCGAACCAATTTGTCGATCAACGGAATAATAATGATGATGCCGGGCCCGTTCTTTCCGATAATGCCGCTGGCCAGACGTCCGAACCGGAAAATCACGGCTCGCTCATACTCCCGTGGGACATACATACCTTTTGAAATGAAAATCAGCAATCCGATCAAAATGATCAAGAGCGTGGTTGGATTAAACGGAGTCCCCATGTCAGAGTTCCTCTCTATGAGGCAGAACGGGTTTCACGTGGAGTGTGAGCCCTTCAATGTGTGTCACTTCAATTTCCTGACCGGCTGAGACTGAATCAGAACTCACCGCATTCCACAATTCGCCATGGACGAAAATTTTCCCGTCGGGGGAAAGATTAGTTTTAGCCAGGCCGATCAGCCCGACCATCCCCTCGCTTCCCGTGGTGGTGCGACTTCGCAAGGCCTTCACGCCAAATCTCACAACGAAGAAGGTAAATCCAAGTACCAGCCCGACCATCGGAAGAATCACCGACCAGGAAATTTGATAAAACGGAAAATCCTGATTCATGAGCATGACGGAGCCCAGGATCATTGCCGTTACGCCGCCAATCGCCAGGAGTCCGAAGCTGGTGACCGTCACTTCCAGCATCAACATGACAATTCCTAAGATAAACAGCAAGACCCCGGCATAGTTGACCGGAAGTGAGTGAAGCGAATAAAACGCGAGGATCAGACTAATCACGCCCACCACGCCAGGTAAAATCGCGCCGGGATTATACATTTCCGCAATCAATCCGATCGTGCCAATGGTCATCAGCACGTACGCGATATTCGGATTGCTGATCACCTGAAGGGCTTGTAACCGCCAATTCATGGGAAAGGATTGTCTCGCGGCATTTGTCGTTTCAAGGGTGACCGTCTGTGCCCCCATCTGTACGTCCCACCCGTCAAGCTGTGCCAGTAAGTCATCGAGATCCTGAGCGATCAGGTCAATCAACCCCAGCTCCTTCGCCTGCGTAGCCGGAGCCGACACACTTTTTCGTACGGCATCCTCCGCCCATTCGGTATTCCGTCCGTGCCGCTCGGCAATGGATCGAATATAGGCCGCGGAGTCATTTTCCACTTTTTCCTTCATCACGTCGTCCATTTCGCCCCCACCCATGGCGACCGGGTGGGCGGCTCCGATGTTGGTCCCTGGAGCCATGGCCGCAATATGCGCCGCCAGGGTGAGAAACACTCCCGCTGAAGCTGCACGTCCGCCAGTTGGAGACACAAACACCACGATAGGAATCTGAGATCCGGCCATGTCTTTAATCATGTCGCGCATGGATGTATCGAGGCCGCCGGGAGTATCTAGCTGGAACACGAGGAGTTGAGCCCGCTGTTCCTCAGCATAGCGAATGGCTTCGTGAAGATATTCAGCGGCAACAGGATTAATAATGCCTTCGTATGTTGCAGTGATGATGGGCCCAGGCTGAGAAAAAGCCAAGTTGGAAGTGAACAGGAAGAAAAGAAACCCCAGAAAGAATGCGCGGATCAGGGCACGTGGATAAGGAGTTCCCATGTTTTGGTTAAGGGTTCGCACAAGAATAACTTCCCATGTTTGGGCGTCGATCCATCCCGTCTGGCGGCGTTGCTCGTCCTTTCCATACAGGAGTATGCGCAGTCCTCCCGCCTTGCCAGACAGGTGTCTCAGCACCCAAACATGGGAAGTTATTCTTGCGCGAACCCTAAGTAACGGACCGCGGATAGCCTGAAAAAGGCATACAGTCAATATGAGAAAAACCTCCTAGAGAAATGATCTTACGACCCTCCCCGGGAGGTGTCAAGACATCATATGGGTGCGTGACTCAGGACGACTCTGTAGACGCGCGTTCCTTGCAACCC
>JADFRB010000157.1 GCA_022561525.1 Nitrospinota bacterium | reverse complement strand
CTCGCGCTTTGCCAGACAGGTGTCTCAGCACCCAAACAGGGGAAGTTATTCTCGCGCGAACCCTATCCGGTTGCTTCAAGAATCCTTTCAGGTATACTACTTGGAAAACCGATCGCGAAACATGTTGCCTATGTTCCCCTGAACCCTGTGAACATTCTATGCTAGTTCGACTCCTGAATCTAATCTTTGGCAGTAAAAATGAACGTGAGCTGAAAAGCCTTCAGCCCATGGTGGCTCACATCAATGACCTGGAACCTTCCCTCCAGGGCCTTTCTGATGAAGCCTTGGCTGATAAAACCCAATCATTTAAAAAGCGACTCGAGGCCGGGGAAACCGTGGCGGACATTCTTCCTGAAGCGTTTGCCGTGTGCCGTGAGGCGTCTTGCCGCACAATAGGCATGCGCCCTTTCGATGTGCAGCTCTTGGGCGGCATGATTCTAAACCAGGGAAAAATCGCGGAAATGAAAACCGGTGAGGGAAAAACGTTGGTCGCGACCCTTCCGGTGTATCTCAATTCGCTCACAGGCAAAGGCGTTCATTTGGTAACCGTGAATGATTATTTGGCTAAACGTGATGCGCAGTGGATGGGGCCAGTGTATCATTCGCTTGGGTGTTCCCTGGGTGTCATTCAACATGAATCGTCGTTTCTGTTTGACCCACATTTCGAGGCCACGGACAAACGGCTGAATTATCTGCGTCCCTGTTCACGTCCCGAAGCCTATCGTGCGGATATTACCTATGGCACCAACAATGAGTTTGGGTTTGATTATCTTCGCGATAATTTGGTTGTGACGGATATGAGCCAGCGCGTGCAGCGTGAATTGCACTATGCCATCGTGGATGAGGTGGACAGCATTCTTATTGACGAAGCGCGAACGCCGCTCATTATTTCAGGGCCGACTGAAGAAAATACCGACTTGTATTCCCAAATCGATCGAATTATCCCACAATTAAAACCAGAAGAAGATTATACCGTTGAAGAAAAATCCAAGACCGCCGCCTTGACCGACGAAGGAAATGTTCGCGTTGAGAAATTACTGGGCGTAGATAATCTGTACGACATGCGGAATCTCAATCTGGTGCATCACGTCGTCAAGGCCTTGGCCGCGCATGCCATTTATAAGCGGGATGTCGATTACGTGGTTAAAGACGGTGAGGTGCAGATTGTCGATGAGTTTACCGGGCGGCTCATGCCCGGGCGTCGGTGGGGCGATGGGCTGCATCAAGCGGTCGAGGCCAAAGAAGGGGTCAAGATTGCCAACGAAAACCAAACCTTGGCGTCAGTCACCTTCCAAAACTTTTTCCGCATGTACGAAAAACTTGCTGGGATGACCGGTACTGCCGATACTGAAGCCGCGGAGTTCGCCAAGATCTACAATTTGGATGTGAACGTTATTCCGACGAATCAGACCATGATTCGTCTCGATCATGCGGATGTCGTGTATCGAACGGAAAATGAAAAGTTCAAGGCCATTGTCGAGGAAATTAAAGAGTACCACGATCGTGGGCAACCGGTGTTGATCGGAACCATTTCCATTGAAAAGTCCGAACGGCTGTCCCTCATGCTGAAGCATCAGGGTGTGAAGCATCATGTGTTGAATGCCAAGTTTCATGAAAAAGAAGCCGAGATTATTGCCCTTGCCGGGCAAAAGGACGCCATCACGTTGGCCACGAATATGGCGGGACGTGGAACGGACATCGTGCTTGGGGGCAGTCCGGACGCCTTGTATAAACAGCAAGTGGTGTACCGTGGTGATGATCTCACGGATGAACAAAAACAAGTTGCATATGAAAAAATTAAAGCTCAATGCGAGAAGGAAAAGGAAGAAGTGTTGGAGTTGGGTGGGTTGCATATTGTGGGCACCGAACGACATGAAAGCCGGCGGATTGACAATCAGCTCCGGGGGCGAGCTGGACGGCAGGGAGATCCAGGTTCGACTCGATTCTTCCTCTCGCTTCAAGACGATTTGATGCGCATTTTTGCGTCGGAGCGGGTCTCCAATCTTATGCTCAAATTAGGCATGGAAGAGGGCATCCCCATTGAGCATAAGATGGTCTCGAAGTCCATTGAAAATGCGCAAAAGAAGGTGGAGGCCCATAATTTCGAAATCCGCAAACAGCTCCTGGAATATGACGATGTCATGAATAAACAGCGGGAAATCATCTATGCCCATCGGGCCGGCGTGTTTGGTGGCGATATCTTGCGGGAAGATGTCAATGATTGGATTGAGGAAGTGGTGGATTCACTCATCACGACCCATTGTCCTGAAGAAGACTATGCCGAAGCCTGGAATTTGGAAGGCTTGCGTGAAACCGTGCACGGGCAATTTGGTGCGGAGGTTATCACCCTCGAAGATATGCAGGACATGGGCCGGGATGGACTTCGGGAAGAACTGCTCGAACGGATTCGAACTCTGTTTGAACACAAGCGAGAAGAACGTGACCAACAGATTGGTCTGGACATTCGAAATCAGTTAGAGCGAGCCATGGTGTTGCAGGTCATCGATCATCATTGGAAAGAACATTTGTTGGGCATGGACCAACTTCGCGATGGTATTGGGCTGCGCGGGTATGGTCAGAAAGACCCGCTGGCCGAGTATAAGCGGGAGGGCTATGATATGTTCTGCGGTATGATGGGGCTTATTAAATCCGATTCGCTCGAACGATTATTCAAAGTCCAAGTCGTACAAGGTGAGCGACCCGAAGAAGTCGAAGACGCCTCGCAACCTCGGCGAATGATCTTCAATCGTGGTGAAGGCGCTGCGCCAAAAACAGTGCATCGTGCCCAAGAAAAAATTGGGCGCAACGAGCCCTGCCCCTGCGGCAGCGGCAAGAAATACAAAAAATGCCATGGGGCATGAGTGAACGCCAATCCAGCCATTTTCAAGAAACGTTTCCTCACTCTTTAAACCAGTCCGAAAAAAAAAGCAGTGAAAAAGGGGTCAGACTCGATTAAAATGAAATTGCGCATCTCCATACACAATATTCCCTCTTTAATCGAGTCTGACCCCTTTATTTTTTTCAACGCTGGTTGGGGGATGAGAGGGTACCGTAAGTTCAGATAACATTTTTTGTCACTTCCAAACCACAGCTGCCCAAAAAGCACCACAAGAAATCGTGCTCGACCTTCATTCTTCGTGGGACGCGTGCTCGTGATAATGACCCCAATTTTGTGAAATGCCATTATCTTCTTGGGCTTGACAGTTTCACGGAATAGGCACAAACTTCTTACCCTAAAGTCCTTTTCACGCAGGTACGCTCACATTCATTTCCTATTTTTCTTGTCATTAGGGTTGCCAAGACAACTAATTTAGGGTTGGGATAATGACGGGCTCCGTTATGGAGGAGTATCCCCACTGGAATGCTCATTGCACCGAGAAGAGTATCTCGGACAATTCACAATTCCTGGGCCTGCCAAATTCCAGAAGTTTTTATCACCATTCAAGGAAGGAGAAGTCTATGAGGCAGCAAGTATTCGCGTTAGTGCTGATCGTATTGATCGTTGGGTTAATTAGTGGATGCGATTCAAGTGAAGTTTCAGAACCATCGAAATCTGAAACAACTGCAACGAGTGAAGCCGAGCCTTCTGCAGAAACTTCAGCGGATACCAAAATGGAAACCGCCGTTCCAGCAACAGATCCTGTTGCGCTCCTCGTACCTGAGGATGCTGCTGGGGCTGGAGACAATAAGGAGGGAGTCAGTCAATATCAACAAAGCCATTGGGATGTGGCAAAGGAAAATTTTCAAAAGGCCATCGCCGCGAATGCCAAACTTGCGGAGGCTCACTATAATCTCGCGTTGACGCTAGACAAACTCGGAAACCATGGTGAGGCTACGAATCATTTCAAAATTGCCCTGGACCTCGCCCCGGATAATCCAAGCATAAAAGACTCAGACATTTTGCAAGCGCATATCGGTAGCTGATTTTTGAAGGGAAAGAAAGTGCCCTCCGGTTTGCGTGACCCTGTGGAGGAGGTTGGAGCAATTCCGCCTCCTTCCATCCCTCATCTTCAACCCAAAGTTAAAATCTATGGATCCTTGCTCTGATCTTAACCAAATCACCATGGATGATACGATTCGACCAGGGGGCACTTGTATTGGTTCAATGAAAACGGACACCGGGTTCAGTCCGATGAATATCCCGGGAGAGCGGCAAGAGATAGCGATCCTTCTCGCCCAAGCTGGCGTTGTCGCGCCCTTTGAATCAGGGCCCAGCTGGGCGTGGCAGGCGGTTATACCGTTGGGTGTATACGCCATTGATGTGGCGCATGGCGCGGCCAAGATTCCCGTGCGGGGTTTGAAGGAGGAGATGGTAATGATGGCCCATCAAGCCGTACCCATGAATCACCAACCCAAAGCGTTCATGCGCGGCGGCGAGGGTATCCAGAAAGGGGTGGTAGTCCGTATCGGAGTAAAAGATCCATTGCCGCCCTCGCCCCGCTTCATCACATAATACAACGCATGGTCGTATTCTATGCGGACGGGTCGGGGCGGACGGGGCGGGACATGACGACACCGTAAACGAATCTATATCATGAAACAAGCTTCCTGACCCCGACTTGACCCCTACTGGATGCATGCAAACGTCACACGCCAATTACTACCCAATTCAAAACCAATAGACCTGCCGCACCCTGCCCCAGAGACTCACCGCGGGAAAGACGATTTCTTCACAGCCTCTACGTCCCCTAAGCGCACGGGTGGTCTGTGGTCTCACTGCGCTCGCACTTCTACGTGCCGAATACTCGTACGTACTAGTCGTATATTGTGTAGCCGCCAGCGTCGCCCTTAATGCTGCTACCGTTACAACTATAGGCGGCATTGTATTTGCCATGTTTTTTGTAGACGAAGACCTTGCAGTTACCCTTGCCACTGAGCACATACTTGATTTCTGTCATTCAGCGCTTTTATCAGCACAAGAAAGCGAAGACGCATGGGGTCGTCGCGATTAAAGCCGTGGCCCATAATTAGCGCGCGTCTGTTATTATAGTGTTTTAAACGTTCGTTAAGACCCCCTCACCCTTGCCCTCTCCCCCATTCCATGGGGGCGAGGGATTGTTAAGATGTCTTAATTGAAGGTTAAAACACTATAGGACAACGTGGCCTTAGGATTGAATTAACGCCCTCGAAAGACTTTGGCCTTTCAGCCTCCAGCGGGTAAACTTCGAGAAAGTATTGCAACGAGTGGTTGATTTCAAGATTCGTTATTTGACACTTTGGAGATAAGGAATCTACAATTAATCCCTTAGTGTTTTTCAATCAAGAGGTTTACTACTATGTCGATGACTTACAGACAACCATCGAATCTTAAGAGGAAGCGCGACCATGGATTCCGGAAACGGATGAGTACGAAAAATGGCAGTACAGCGGCCCGGTCGATGCCGAACCGACGGGCGATCCTCCGCCGCGGCCCCCGCTCGAGGAAATCGGCAAGAAACACGGCCTTTCCTACGGCGTGACCGGGATGTTGTCGGTTTTCGAGGCAGACGCATCCGAGGGCTTCGCCAAGGAATTTGCCGACGCTTTTCAATCGCGCGGCGCGATTATGCTGCTTGAAGTGCAAAGTACCGCGGCCAGCCAGTTGGCCCGG
>JADFRB010000156.1 GCA_022561525.1 Nitrospinota bacterium | reverse complement strand
TATCCGCGAATCATGGCCTTGTAGGCGTCATCGTCGGTGATGTTCCGCCACAGGGATGGCCCGGCCACCTGGGCCGGGAACAGAACTTCGGCGTCCAAGCCGTCCTCATCTTGCTCTCGAATTCTTTTTTCCGGTGGCCCCACGCCGGCCGCATCTTCTACCCTCAGACCGAATGGTTGCCATTGGCCGGAAGCCCGGCCGGCACGCAGGTCCAGAAAGTTGGCTTCCCGGGGAGGCATCCCCTCTATGACCAGGGCATCGCCGCCGCCGGGGAGTTCGATTGTCTTGGGAGCCCGGTCCCGGTACTTCTCCGGTACCCTGTGGACCCAATGCTCGGGTGGAACTTCCAGGTGACCGTCGCTGGACATCAACCGGTAATCTCTAGCCATGGGACCCTCCTATTGGCGTTTAAATGGGTACTTGCGCCATCGGGTTGAGAGACTCTAACATAACCGCAGAAACCACAGAGTCTTCGGGGAAATCAGGCTAAAATTGCTCGGGGCATTCCGTTCTATGCGTGCTTGGCGGTGAGAACTGTTAGAAGTCCTCAGACTTTGGGCACATCCTAATACTTCCCTTCGCCGGTGGCAACCCGAAAATGCCCCGATCCATATGGCCTCGGCAGTCGTAACTTATTATGGAGAGAAAAACCCCTGGGGGAAGAAGTGAAACAGTCTCAGGTCTTCGCTAAAAAGTTGCTTCGCCCGGTGCTGGCCGTTCTGGTCATGGGTGCGCTGGCCGCTTGCGGCTCCGGCCCCAGCGCATACCCAAGCGGCCCAGAAAATGGTGGTCCACTCGGTAGCGAACCGGGCCGTTTCCTCCCTGAGATTTCTACCCTGCCCCTTATAGATGTTGAAAGCGTATCACTAGGAGCAATGAGACACAACGGTGGGCCACTAATCCGCTTGCTAGATGAAGGGATTGTGTGGTGCTCTCTTTCTAAGTGTTGAATGGTATCGGAAGAGGCAATGATTTCCTCTTCAAGGAGGGAAGGGTGACCCCTTTAGTGACCCCTACAGGGTGCCACGATGTGCAACATGAAGATATTATGAGCAAGGACTATACTTTGAAATCGTAGCTGTTTGTGGTTTGTCGTGGTTCGCCGTGGCACCGTGTTTCAACCTCAGGACAATTCAATTCCCGTCCCTCACCCCAATGTCAAACTCTTGCATCCTAAGTTCGTCATCTCCTGTTAGGAGAGTTGATATGGGAAGTAGGTGAGGCGCGGAGCTCAGGATGACCCCGCCGAACTAGGGGTTCGCTAGCCCGTTGGCCCCGAGTTTTGATGCTATTCCGTTACGAAAAAAGTCACGGTTCCAACTCAAAAAATACGAAAAAGGTCACGGTTCGGCCATACTACGCAAAACCACTCCAAGCAACAAGAAGCAACCAAACCCTTTGCTAGGAGCGGTGTTTGCGTGGTATGGTGTGACGTGGAGTTGTTTCATGTATACGTATAAGCCCGTTCTCATAAGCCGCGGGCCGGGGGTTCAAGTCCCTCCACCGCCACCAAATGTTTCAACAGCTTATGAGTGCGAGGCTCTAGCCATGCCCCTTCAGGTTGCGCGGGGGTTGCAGATTCCCCCTCAATTCTATCCGTTTCCACCTGTTCATCAAGCCGATTAACCCATTCTGAACTTCGCTTTTCAAAGAAGTGCAGGTACACATCCATCGTGACCTGAATGGAGGAATGCCCAAGCTGGTCCTGCACATACTTGGGGGGAGCCCCTTGGGCAGCCAATTCCGAAGCATACGTATGTCGGAGATCATGGAAACGAACTTGACGCATTTCTGCCTTCGTAAGGCACCGTTGCCACACTCGACGAAGATGCCGATCATCCCATCGCGTCCCCCCAGGAGATAAAAACACCCAGGGCACCATTGCCTGTCCCGCAGACATGGCTTCCAGTTGCCGGACTTCCTTTAACTGATGCAACGGTTTTGTCAACTTAACGCAAACTGGACACTGAACAGACAATTCACCTGGCTATAATCCATTGATTTGTCAGGAATCAGGTTACCGGCTCTCTGCGGAGACGGAGCCCAATTTGGCGTAAGTTGACAATACCGTTGGTAGAGAGAGGAGGTTTTTTGTAATTCAGCCGTATGTTCCTCACAGGCCTGAACTTGTTCCTTTCGAATGTCTTCTTCTTCCTGCTCACGATCTTCTTGGGTTGGCACCCCAACAGCCGTGTCGGGAGCGCCCGGAGCCGTTTTAAGTTCAGGTTCTTCTTCTGGGTCTGACAGCTCGGGATCGTAAACCAGGTTGACCTTTCGAATGCCTTTGATCGTCTTGATTTCTTTCTGGGAGATGACTGTAAATTTACTCCTGGCTAAGGGATGATTCCACCAGGAACATTCCAGCCTAATATACAAACCGATTCACGGTCCCTCAACGGTTATTGGGATAAAAGACATGTCAGGATCTCACTTCCACTTTCGAAATTGTCATTCTGTCAAAACCTCTGCTGGATTGGAACAGTGACCTGCCTATTCTCGCTTCTTCTCCATGTCTTTGTTAAGGGTTCGCCAAGAATAACTTCACATGTTTGGGTGCTGAGACACCTGTCTGGCAAGGCGCGAGGACTGCGCATACTCCTCGTATGGAAAGGAAGAGCAACGCCGCCAGACGGGATGGATCGACGCCCAAACATGTGAAGTTATTCTTGCGCGAGCCCTAAAGACCGTTAGACACCCAACCAGATTCTTGTAGGGTTTTTTCGGATATTATTTTCAAAGCTTCAGAGATCAGCGTAATTCTTCTCGTCTCAGTGCTGTTCTTCCAGGCCCGTATCTGAAGGCCTAGGGGGTTTTACCGAGTATACCCTACGATGGACAGAGCCAAATTTCCTGAAACCCATTGCCAGGGAGGGGGTGGAGAAGACCGTCGCCGTGCTCTTTTGAGTCCACCAATATCATGTAAGACAACAAAACTCCCATCACTGCTAGAGAACCATGCACACCATCATGACAGACGGGGTGGGGCCCCATCCCCAACAAGGTTTAGATCCATGGGGAAAGACCGAAAGAAAGGGAAGTCCGAAATTCACTGAGATGCCACCATTTCGATCGTACCGGTAAAGAAGAAAAACACCAAGCGATGTTTTTTTTGTGGTAAATGCCTTCACCATGATTGGCTGATCCCTCTCTCAATACGACATGACCCGTATTAACTCATTACCAACTTGGGAGTCTAACCCACATGTCCTACCAACGTCTTGAAAACCTCGATGAGCTCCGAATTGGACTCTATGTCAAATTGGAATGTTCGTGGTGGGCTCATCCTTTTGCAACCAGCCGTTTTAAAATTGTCTCACAAAATGATATTGAGATTATTCAGGGCGTTCGGAAACTGAAACTCTACTATGACCTTGCGTTATCAGATCCCACCCCATCAGAACAACTAGAGCCAGAAGACACGGAATTACCCGAAATCGATCAAGAACTTTCCCTGGAGGTATTCTCAGAGGAAGAGACGTTTCTCGCACTTCAGGATGACAGTGAAGATATTGAAGAAGAGCTGATCACACTCGTCGAAGCCCCTAACCTTGACGAAATCAAGAAAAACCGCAAACGGCAGTATCAGGACAGAAAAACGCATCTTAAGAAAGTCGAAGATGCCTATTGGAAGGTCTTAGGCAAAAGTAAAGATATTTTCAAACGGATTGGGACCGGCAATCGTGCGGCAGTTAAAAGTGCCGCCCAACTGGTCAGAAACGTCGGAGCCGTCCTTCAGCATGAACAAGCCACCATGACCCTGATGGATATTGTCAGCTCGACCGGCATGGCCGAGGGGCTGTCATCCCATGCCCTCAACGTGTGCATCATGTCCTCGATCATTGGGAAGGAAATGGGATTAGATCCCGACGAACTTCACATGTTGGGCCTCGGAGCACTCTTTCACGACATGGGCAAACGAATGCTACCCATGAAAGTCAATTTTCATTCGACCGGGATCACCATGGTGCCTGATCCCGAGTCCGCAAAATTCCACCCTGAAAAAGGGGAAGAATTGATGGCAAAATTCAAAGACTTTCCGCTTCCCAGCCTCGAGACCATTATTCAACATCATGAACGGCTGGATGGCTCTGGGTTTCCCAAGGGAATATCCAAGGAGCAGATCTCCCTCTTTGCGCAAATCGTGATGGTGGCGGATGAATATGATGAGCTGTGCAACCCAGCCGAGACCGAAAAAAGCCTCACACCCCATGAAGCGCTTTCCCAATTGTACCTGTATATAGACTCCAAGAAACAAAAATTCTCAAAAGAAGTGATTTTGACTCTGATTCAAACGATGACGGTGTTCCCACCGGGAACCCTTGTAGAATTATCCGATGGGACCATCGGACAAGTGATTAGCGTCAATTTGCAAAATCCGACCAGACCGCTATTGCTGTCCTCCCATTTTGCGGGAACGAGACAAGAAGCCATCATGGTCGACCTTGCTGAAGAAATGAATCTCAGCATGACCCGAAGTCTCCGACCACGCGAAGTGCCCCCAAAGATTCTGGAATTTTTGAGTCCTCGCCGAACCAGCATTTTCCTACATCCAGCAGACAAAACTCCAAGTGTGGCATCAATGATGCCGAATTAACGTTCCCTACCCGTACCAAACGGCGTTCTGAAACATGGAATCAGCCATCGTCGCCTGACCCAGAAAAATATTCATCCAATACAGCCTCCCGCTCTGACTCCATCACCACAAGTTGCCGTTGATCAAGGGTATTGGCCCAATACACATACACCAATTGACTGACGCAGCGCCCCAGTTCCACATGATATTGTTGGCCATCGGAATTGGTCCGAGTGATTTCCCGAAGAATCACGCGACCCGAAAGCCGTTGCCAAATATCCTGAGCGCTGGAGGAATGATTCTCATATAAGGGCGCACCTGATTTTTCCGATGCCTCTTCCGTTGACCAAATACCGTGCAGCACTTCCTGAAAAGTCTTCTCAGGATTGCTTGGATGAAGAAGCTCGCCAACAATTTTCTTCAATAATTCGTCATCGTCATTCATGCCCACAAGCACTCCTGTAAACATCCCAGGGATAAACACCCGTCCGCACAACAGCCCGGCCACCGTCCGACACAATTGCCATTGAATCTCTTGCGCACCAAATTGTACAGGCACTGGCTGATCAAGAGTTCCCACCTCAGCAAACTTAGACCAGACCCAATCAGCATTTCTCCCCTGACATCGATACACATGATTCTGGGGCTCAATGATAGGTGCCTCCTCAAAAGTGAAGGGTGTAGCCTCCATCGTCAGAGAATACAACGGGCCATCCAGGATGTGTTCATCGACTGAGGAATAGCGGAGAAACACAGGATCCTTCTTGCAACGCAACCCACGCGCGGCTAACGCCCGCTGAAAGAGCACCCGACGCCCAAGATGACGAGTCTTTTCAAAGGCCAACATGCAGCCCAGTGGATTCAACCTCGCCAACAACCAATCTAACCGCTCGCCAATACCGGTACGAATCTCATACGCCGTTTGCCGTTGAGGATCATCCCCTCGATCAAAACCTTTCCAGGACCGGCTAGGCAATCCAGGGTCAGTTTCCGATTGAAACAGGGCCTGCGTAGAAATAA
>JADFRB010000155.1 GCA_022561525.1 Nitrospinota bacterium | reverse complement strand
GGCGCGAGGACGGCGCATACTCCTCTGTATGGAAATGACGAGCAACGCTGCCAGACGGGATGGATCGTCGCCCAAACATGGGAAGTTATTCTTGCGCGAGCCCTAAGGTTATTCAGGTTTGATATCAACCAGAAATCCGATGGCTTTCCGAATGTTATCGGAGGATCCTAAGAGGGCCAAGACGTCTTCAACCTCCAGCACAGACTTGTTTGAGGGATTGGATTGGGTCACCCCTGCCCTCATGAGTGCGATAACGGAGGCCCCTGTTCGTTGGCGAATCGCGAGTTCCCCTAGAGATTTCCCCAGAGCAGGTGAATCTTCTTCAATCCGGCATGTTTCGACTTCGACGTCAACTAAGGTGCCCGCCCGCAGATGGTGAGCCAATTCCGGGAGCTCGCCGCGCCGTAACAGAGCATACCCTTCCCGACGAATCTGTTCAGCCTTTTCCAGGATCACCTGCTTCGGCAATTTGTAGGTTTGCAGCACCAACATAGAAATTTCGATGGAGGTTTCAAACTCTTCAGGAATAATTTCGTTGGCCCCCAGTTGCCGAAGCTCTTCCAATTCTTTCAAATACCTGGTACGCACAACGATATGCACCGTCGGATTAAGCTCTCTCGCTAGTTGAACGATCCGCCTGGCTCCAAAGGGATCAGATGTGGCCACGACCAGAACCTTGGCATATTCGATTTGTACATGTCGGAGGACCGTGGGATTAGTGGCATCTCCGTATTGAATGGGGACCCCCGTTCCCAATTCCATCTGTACGACATCCCCACGAATCTCCAGGACCATATAGGGCAGCTCAAACTCTTCTAGAACTTTTGACAGATTTCTTCCATTGAGCCCAAATCCCACAATGATCACATGATCTTTTAGTTTGAGTTGAGAGGATTCGGTACGATGCGTGATTCGACCAGGAAACCATTGATGCAGGCGCTGAATGGCTTCGGTTCGACGAGCAATTTTCGGAGCCCATTGAATGAAAAACGGCGTAATGATCATGGTGATCACGGAGACCGCGAGAAACACGTTATAGGTCTCCTGATAGAGAATGCCGACTTTGAGTCCCTCTTGCGCCAAAATAAAGGCAAACTCTCCCACTTGCGCTAAGCTAACCCCTGCGAGGACAGCCGAGCGAAGAGGGACCCCAGCCGCAAGCACCGCCCCAGCCCCCGTGACAAATTTTCCGATGAAGACCGTCGCGACCATCATCAGGATCAGGAAAGGATGTTCCAATAGCACACGAGGATCCATCAACATCCCAATCGACACGAAAAACAGGCTGTTAAAACTATCACGGAATGGCAGTACTTCCGCTAAGGCCTGATGGCTGTACTCCGATTCTGAGATTAACAGTCCAGCAATAAATGCCCCCAAGGCAAGTGATAATCCCACGAGCGAGGTCAGCCACGCTGTCCCCAAGGCCAACACCACGATCGTCAGAAGAAAAAGTTCTCGGCTTCTGGTGCGCACGATATGCGTCAGAAGCCAGGGAACAAAGAATCGAGCGGCAACGACAACAGTAATGACCAAGGCAAGTGATTGAAGGAGTGTCCAGAGAATCTGCCCCATACCTTCCATCCCTTCCCGATCACTTAAGAAGGGGGTCATGAGCATCATAGGAACAACTGCCAGATCTTGGAAAATTAAAATTCCAATAGTGGAACGTCCATGCAGGGTATCATTCTCCCGTCGTTCCGCAAGCGCTTTAAGAACAATAGCCGTGCTACTGAGCGAGAGGAGCATACCCCAAAAAATCGCGGCCTTCATGGACAACCCAAAGCTCAATCCGCCCACCATGATCAACAGAAGGACACCAAAGACTTGAGCAGGCCCGGCAATGAGTAGTAATGACTTTGAGGATTTGAGTTGGGCTAAGGAAAATTCAAGACCGATGGTAAATAACAGGATAATCACCCCAACTTCGGCCAGGACTTGCACTTGCTCCCTGTCGGAGATGAGGTTCAGGCCGTATGGGCCGACTAACGTCCCGGCGACCAGAAAGCCGGCAATGGAGGGCAGGTGGAGTTTCTGAAACAAAAACACCACGCCCACCGACACCGTAAAAATTACAATGACATCTCGTAAAACGCTGCTGTCTTCCATAACAAGTCTGGGGAAAGGATAAGAATTTTGTCCGGTACTATACCTGACTCCCTACAATGACAAAAGCAAAGATGTGGGAAGGCTAAATGATGGGGAAGTGAATGACGGAATACGGCCTGGTTCAGGAAAAGTGAAGCGGGTAAGAAACTCCGTCTCTTTTCAGCCTACGGTTCACGTCCCATGCTGGGTACCCATCAACACGCGTGGTCAACAGGATTCCCAAGTAGAGAGGACGTCACAATGAGGCTGACATATCACGAAACAACCATGGGGTTTCAGACATTTGTCGTTGTTCGTAGGCGGTGATGGCCGCTTCCTGTTTTAGGGTCAATCCGATCGCGTCGAGGCCTTCCATCAGACAATTCTTTCGAAATGGGTCGATTGAAAAGTGAAAAAGGAAGCCTGCAGGTGTGGCCACTGTTTGGTTGAGAAGGTCAATAGTCAGCTGCACGGTTTCTTCATTCGTCACCGCATCAAAAAGTTGCTGGATTTCTTCCGATTGAAGCGTGACAGGCAACATACCGTTTTGAAAACAGTTGTTATAAAAAATATCCGCAAAACTCGGAGCCAGAAGGGATCGAATACCATAATCCAACAGTGCCCAAGGAGCATGTTCCCGTGACGACCCGCATCCAAAGTTGTCACGCGTGAGCAGAATCGTGGCATTTTTATAACGAGACTGATTCATGAAGAAATCAGGATCCGGTGTACCGTCGGCCTGCATTTTCCAATCGACGAATAGGCCCGTTTTGAGTCCGGTCCGATGAATAGTCTTCAAATATTGCTTGGGAATAATTTGGTCGGTATCGACATTGACCCGGTCAAGCGAGGCAACAATGCCCGTCAAAGTGGTAAACGGTTCCATGAGACTCCTCAGTAATTAGGTATGTCCAAAGAGTGATGAGGCAGGAGAAAAATTCTTTCTTCACGCTTCATAAAAATGAGCCTGTCGAATAATCCAAAATTCTCAAAAGCGGGAGGGGCTGTTCAAAAAGGCCTCCAGCAAGGCCGCAGGGCCTTTGGCGCGCGGAGCGTACGCTCCGTACGTGAGCACGACAAAGGACCGAGAACGCCGCTGGTGGCCTTTTTCAACAGCCCCTTAGGACCAATGGCGAATATCGACAAAATGTCCAGCAATCGCCGCCGCGGCAGCCATGGCTGGGGAGACGAGGTGCGTTCGTCCGCCCTTGCCTTGACGGCCTTCGAAGTTGCGATTGCTGGTTGATGCGCAACGCTCACCAGGTTGGAGCACATCCGCATTCATGGCTAGGCACATGCTACATCCAGCATCACGCCATTCGGCGCCAGCGGAGCGAAACACTTCATCCAATCCTTCTTCTTCAGCTTGTTTTTTCACGAGACCTGAACCCGGCACGACCATGGTGTGAACCCCTTCGGCCACTTTCCTCCCTTTAAAGTACGATGCGGCCACGCGCAAATCCTCAATTCGCGAGTTGGTGCACGACCCAATAAACACCCGATCAATCTTGAGCTCTTCAATGGGGGTTCCCGGTGTCAGGGCCATATAGTCCAACGCCCGCTGAATGGAATCTCGTGTCTCGCCTTCCGGATAGGAGCGAGGATCGGGAATTGCTTCATCCACACCGCTGACCATCCCAGGGTTCGTTCCCCAGGACACTTGTGGAGGAATCTTTTCAGCTTGAAAGCAAATGGTCTGATCGTATGAGGCACCCGGATCGGTTGTTAAACTGGCCCAAGCTTGTGCCGCTTGGTCAAACAGCTCCCCTTGGGGAGCCAAGGGCCGTCCTTGCACATACGCAACGGTGACATCATCAGGAGCAATCATGCCAGCCCGTGCACCACCTTCGATGGACATATTGCACAACGTCATCCGGCCTTCCATGGTCAGAGCGCGAACCGCTGATCCCGTGTATTCGATCACGTACCCGGTCCCGCCTGATGTGCCAATCTTGCCAATAATGGCCAAAATCATATCCTTCGCGGAACACTGTGGTGGCAACGTGCCATCGACTCGAATCTCCATGGTCTTGGGACGTTTTTGTACCAAACATTGTGTGGCCAGAACATGCTCGACCTCACTGGTTCCAATACCGAACGCCAAGGCCCCAAAGGCTCCATGCGTGGAGGTGTGTGAATCCCCACACACAATCGTCATCCCAGGCAAGGTCAGGCCCTGTTCCGGTCCAATCACATGCACAATACCTTGGCGAATATCGTCCATGGTGAAAATGGAGATTTTGGAGTCCTGGCAATTTTGTTCCAGAGTTTGGATTTGAATACGGCTCATGGGGTCGGCAATGCCCAAACCTCGGTCCGTGGTCGGAACATTATGATCTGGAACCGCTAGCACGGCTGTTGGACGTCGAGGCGTGCGCCCGGCAAGTTTTAATCCCTCAAAAGCTTGAGGGGAGGTGACTTCATGAACCAGGTGGCGATCAATATAAAGAAGGGTCGTGCCATCAGCCTCCTCATGGACGACATGTGTTTCCCAAATCTTATCAAAGAGGGTCTTTGCGGGCATCCCTAGCTCCTTTAGTAAATTGAAGGACTAATATCATGCGCCGAAGACTTCCGCCTTGCAACCTCGTATAATCCTCTTTCCCCAGCTATTGGGGCCGAAAACCAGAGGGCTCTTGGTCCAGAAGGCAACCAAAATCTTCGTGGGAGAAATTTTTTCGTACCCCCTTTTCATAAGACCCCGAGCGAGGTAATTTGGTAGATAACAGAGGATTTGCTATACTTTTTGAAAGGTTTCGTTTACATTTCTTGGTCTAGGGTTTGACCATTGACGGAAAAACTCCTTTTCCGTTGAGAACTTATGCACAAAGAGATCTCGTCTTCCTTTGAGCAGACCCACCTCTGCCACAGGATGTGACCTTCAAGCCAATCGGCCAATCAGATAGTATGTCTTTCTTGTGATGTGGCAAAGAAATATAGAAGAGCGGCATCCGATTGAGCAAAACCGGTCCTCCTAATCATGAACCTAGAAATAGCAGTTGGATCACAAAAGTCCGCGCAAGCTCTTGACGCACGTGGAAAAATAAAAAAATGTCTCATCACCACCGAGGTGATCATGACTTTTTGTATTTCACCCTGCACGCCAATATCTTCCACGTCTTTTTTGCGCCCAATTGCCATTTCTAGGTTGAAATCGATCATGCCAAGAGTCGTCCTGAAAATGGGAGTTACATGTGGGCTTAATTAGTCGCTTCCTCAGTATGTTTTCTAGCGATATGGCGATTGATTTAGGAACAGCCAATACGGTTATTTATGTACGCAATAAAGGGATTGTTCTTAATGAACCGTCAGTTGTTGCTGTTAGAAAAGATTCAAATAAAGTTCTTGCGGCTGGTAAGGCTGCCAAAGAAATGCTTGGAAAAACACCAGAAAATATTATCGCTTGTCGTCCCATGCGCGACGGTGTTATTGCCAATTTTGAGTTGACAGAAAGTATGATTCGGTATTTTATTCGTACTGTTCATAATGATCGTAGAACGTTGGTGAGTCCGCGGA
>JADFRB010000154.1 GCA_022561525.1 Nitrospinota bacterium | reverse complement strand
ACGCAGTGCTAAGGTCCCGATAAGCCGTGGACCAACTTGTCCCATCTTCGATGCCACCGGTGTTCTGCGGATTGACATAGATGCGCGGATGCGTCACCTCAATCGGCGCAATGTCACACCCATTAGCCGATGCCTGTACGCGACCACGGAAAGATTCATCCAGGGGCATATAATACTCTAGCTGTCCGCCCTCCAAGATCACCCGGCCTTCGCCCTCCACTAAGGTAATGGAGCCACACCCCGAGAAATCCCCCGCCAAGAGGGTCGGATCATGTATGGATGATTTAGGGGTATTTCATAATACCCGTCGTCATGGACTTCATACGGGGGGAGTACCTCAGATGCGACGGCAACAACTGCCGGAAAACCTAGGAAAAGGAGCAACAACGGCCCCTTAAAAACCCAGCCCATGGTTTTAACAAAATAGGGCCGGATACCGATGAGTGAGGAATTTATCATGACGAATGCCTCCTGTGCGACGGTTACACCGGCGATGTGTTTAAGGTGAAAGTCCTTACTGTTGCTTTGCTTGTCCACGGAGGCAGGAATTTCAAAAGGCCTGTTTGACTGGACACCACAGTACCAAAGAACCCGAATCCATAAAATCATATCAACTGAAATAGAGGTGCATAAAACCAGGTTTAAAAATACAATACAAGAGACTTTTGTATCTATTATGTGAAATAATTAGTAAGACCCAAAAGCGGGATACTCTAATCCCTAGCGGTTGCGGTTCATGGCTTCAGTGGACGAGCCGCGCCAATTGGTTCGAGCACCGGAAGGTGGGCGAGCCCGGATTTCTTCACCGATTGAATTGAATAAGGCCGTATTTCGTGGCATTACAGGTGTCGGATCAATAGGTTAGAGCCAAAACGGAGAGAGCGGCCTTATGAATCCCGCGTGGACAGCAGGACAATTGGACTTCCCGGCCTTGGACGCCGTGCGGTGGTAGGGCAATTCGACGAGGGTACGAGCAGCTCAGGCGGATCTTCCCCTCAATGATTTCCCCCAAGTCGTTGAAATCCTTGAAGAAGTTGTGGGGTTGCCCGATTTAATGTAGGCATGTAATTTCGATATTTTACTTCATATACATGTGTTCATATGGTATAGTATAACGCATGTATATTGCCACGGTCCCCAATCGAAACTCCCCACCCGCCATTTTGTTGCGCGAAAGCTATCGGGAGGGCGGGACGGTCAAGACGCGCACCCTGGCCAATCTGACCTCCTGGCCCGCCGTTCGCGTCGCGGCACTCAAACGCTGCCTCCGGGGGGACTTCGATGGGAGCGAAGACCCGAGTGCTCCCGTGAGCGATCGCATCTTTGGGGTGCTCTTTGCCCTCAAGGAGCTGGCGTCCCGGCTGGGGATGGTGTCGGCCTTGGGCCAGACGCGCGTGGCGAAGCTGGCCCTGTTTCTGGTGCTGGCTCGTGTGGCGCACCAGGGCTCGCGGCTGTCAGCGGTGCGGTGGGCTGCGGATCATGCCGTCGCTGAGGTGCTGGGCTTGGCCCCCTTCGATGAGGATGCTCTCTACACCGCGTTGGACTGGCTCGCCACGCAGCAGGAGACCATTGAGAAAAAACTGTATCGCGCCTACGTCCGGCGGGCAGGGCAGCCGCCGATCTTGGTGCTCTATGATGTGACGTCCTCGTATTTTGAGGGGGACAAGAATGAGTTGGCGGCCTATGGGCATAACCGGGATGGCAAGCAAGGCAAGAAGCAACTTGTGATTGGGTTGCTTACTGCGCCGGATGGGGAGCCGCTCACCGTCACCGTGTTCAAGGGCAATACCGCTGATCCCAGCACGGTCGCGGAGCACATTGAGCGGATCAAGACCCGGTTCAAGATCACGGAGGTAGTCTTTGTCGGGGATCGGGGCATGGTGAAAGCCACAGGCAAGACGGCCCTCACTGACCAGGGGCTCCGGTATATTACCGCGCTGACGGACCCCCAGATCCGGAAGCTGCTGAAGCGAGACCTCCTGCAACTCGACCTGTTCGACGAGACGGCGCAGGAAGTGGAGCACGGCACCCGGCGGCTGATCCTTCGGCGCAATGAGGCCAGGCAGCACAAAGAAGCCCACCGACGCCAAGACAAACTGGCCAAACTGCACCGGCTCGTGGCTGAACGCAACGCGTTCGTGCAGCAGGCCAACCGGGCCACTCCTGAAGCGGGACTGCGCCAGCTGACTCAGTGGGCCAAGACTCACACGCTCACCGCCTTTCTCACCCTCACCCTGCAGGACACCCAGTTGACGGTCGAGCTCGATGAGGCCAAGCAGGCCGATGCCGCCCTGTTGGATGGCTGCTATGTGCTGGAGACCGATGTGCCGCCGGAAGCGATGGATGCCGCCACCGTGGATGCCCGGTATCGGGATCTGCAACACGTGGAGCGTGATTTCCGGACGATGAAGACCAGCCTGTTGGAGATGCGCCCCATCTTTGTGCGGAAGGCGACCCACACCTGCGGCCATGTTTTCGCCGCGATGCTCGCTCTGAAGGTGGCCCGGGAAGGGGAGCGGGGGCTCAAAGCGGCGTTGGGCACGACGGAGCACAGCGCCCAGGCGCTCACCCTGAAAGACGCCCTGAGCGCGCTATCGCGATTGTGCTTTCAGCGCCATGAGGTAGCAGGACAGGAGTTTCTGCAAGTCCCCCGGCCCGATCAGCGACAAACAGCCATCTTGACCGCGCTCGGGGTCAAGCCGCCTGCCATCACCAAGCGGCACCCGACCAAAGTGTAGGCAGGAGCTTCGCCTGACAGAACGACCGCTTTCCTGAATAAGATTAATACGGTACAGAGATATTTCCTGCATATGCACTTGACTCAAGTCATTAGCCAGGCTTGTGAGGTGACTTGACGGCCGCTTCAATGAGGCGGTGAAAATTAATCCCCTTGATTTAGAAGTTCGGCGATGGAATCGAAAAACAAATTCGTCAAGATAGCTCTGAAGGTTCTTAGGATCAATTCGGCCATGGTATGTGCCGTAGTACCAGCGCTTGAGGAGCGAAATCGTTCGATGAACGTGTGGTAACACACGATCGTCATCTCCGCTTGCATGCTCCCAGGAGTCGGGCTTCTTTTGAGCCTCATGGGTATAGCCCTTTTCGTCTATTGTCACGTAGCCCTTGTATTGGTCGGAGAGAATTGTCGATTCTGGCTCAATGGTGTCAGTGATACATTCTTGGATCTCCTTCACTTGTTCGTGAATGGATATGGCGCATTCGGACTCTGCCTGTCGCCTTTCCTCGTACTTCTGCGGCCACCATGACAATTTTCTTATTATTTTCACCACCAACGAAGCCTTCATCGACCTCTACTTTACCACTGAGTGGGGCGCGCCCAGCCAGAACCATGCATGAACGTAGCTTGTGTAATAGCTTCCAGGCTGTTCGGTAGCTCCCAACGCCAAAATTAGTCTGTATCGACAATGCACTGGTGCCACTCTTTTGTCCAACAAACCACCAAATCAACTGAAACCACAGCGAGAGAGGGAGTTTAGTATCTTGAAAGAGGGTTCCGGCCAGTACGCTCACATGAGACTCGCATTGACGACAAACCCACAGGAGCCGCTCAGATCGCCAGGCCTCTTTACCGGCACATCTTGGACACGTGAATCCGTCGGCCCATCGAATCGCCGCGAGATATTCAATGCACCGAGCCTGTGTATTAAATTGACTGACCAACTCTCGGTAGTCTTTCGGATACTCCATTGCTCATAGATTGTAACTGAAAGCTTACTTGAGTTAAGTGCATATGCAGGAGATATTCTCGTCGAAATTAAGGGGGAAGATCCGTCAGACGTATGTGAAGTGGGTGTGCTTTCCAGAGGGCAGGGGAGCCTGAGTCGCTTCGTGCGTCAACATTGGGTAGTGACTGCCATCGATTGGTAGGCATACTTCGTACAATGTATTGTGGGTTCGTTAAGAAATAGAGCTGAGAACCCGAAATTACTGGTAGTAAATCTGGGAACCTCTGAAGATTTTCCATGGACAGGGAGGAGGGGACTTCTCTCGTTCATTCCGGTCCGTCGGGCGTACGGAAAATCCAATCCGAGAAGAGGTCCAAAACAGGCTTGGAGATGATCCGGTCATGCACCGGAATGGCGGCAGCCTGCCAGTCTCTGATGAAATTATAAAAAGTTCATAGAATCATTAAATGAAAATCCGCTTAGTTAAGCGTTGTTAACCAAAATTCTTGCTCATGATGCCGAAACAGGGGTTTTTTCGTTTCGGCACTACCTTACATGATTAAAGACGAAACCCTACGAGTTTTTGAAAAAAAATTTCTGAAATTTCACTTGGTCGAAGTGGTTTTCCCCCCAGAGACCTATTAACAGACCTGTTTTGGAACATCCTAAGTTGGAGGTGGTTTACGAAAAAAGGACTGTGTCGGGTCCTAAATAGTAACGTGTGGTATCGAATGTTTATTGAGTGAATGTCGGGAGAAAAGCTTTCAGCAGAAATGGCCTATGGCATTGATAGAAACAGTGAGAAAAAACCGTCGAGACTGGCCAGCGTAGAGCTTACTCTTTGAAGAGCAAGGGAAGCCTTTTTGTGTTCCGAGTGATCCCTTTGAATGAGCCAGGGCTAGCGGTTAAGTTTTCCACTTAGCAGAAGATCAAAGTACATAATGGTCTTCCTTAAGCCCTCCTCAAGCGGAACTTTTGGCTCCCATCCTAATTTATTTTTTGCCAAACTTATATCTGGGCAGCGTTGTGTGGGATCGTCTGAAGGGAGTGGTTTCAACACGAGCTTGGAATGTGATCCCGTGAGGTGAAGGACTAGCTTGGCAAGTTCCAAGATAGTGAACTCTTGTGGGTTGCCGAGATTTACAGGCCCTGTGAAATCATTCGGGCTTTTCATGAAAAGAAGAATCCCCTTGATCAGATCTTCTACGAAACAAAAAGAGCGTGTTTGGGACCCATCTCCGAAAATGGTGATGGGCTCATTGGTCAAGGCCTGCACAATGAAATTGGATATCACCCGACCGTCGTTAGGGTGCATTTGAGGTCCATAGGTGTTAAAGATCCGGGCAACCTTTATTGACAATTTGTATTGACGGTCATAATCAAAAAATAATGTTTCGGCACATCGTTTGCCTTCATCGTAACACGACCGGATTCCAACTGGATTGACATTACCCCAGTAATCTTCTCGTTGTGGGTGAGTCGCGGGATCGCCGTAGACTTCGCTCGTGGAGGCTTGGAAAATTTTGGCTTTAAGTCGTTTGGCAAGCCCCAACATGTTGATGGCACCATGGACGCTTGTTTTCGTGGTTTGTACCGGGTCGAACTGGTAGTGAATTGGTGAAGCTGGGCAGGCAAGATTATAGATTTCGTCGGCTTCTGCATAGAGAGGAACGGTAATGTCGTGACGAATGACTTCGAAATGAGGATTTTCCATCTGAAATAAAATATTGTCTCGAGCTCCAGTATAAAAATTGTCAACGCAAATAACTTCATGCCCTTCGTTCAACAGCTCTTGGCAAAGATGTGAGCCGAGAAATCCAGCTCCACCTGTCACTAAGATTCGCTTGCGTCGATAGTCTTTCATGAACACCCTTTGTGATTTACCCGTTCACCTTCTTGCACGGGATAAAGTCAACGTTCCCTCCTGACA
>JADFRB010000153.1 GCA_022561525.1 Nitrospinota bacterium | reverse complement strand
AACCCGCCCCCCTTTTTTCGCGACAAGGTGGGCCGCCGCTTCCCACATCATGCCCGGCCCCTTCCTCGGATAGTGAAATTGATGAAGCAATGTTTTGATCACCGACCCGTCTTTGGAACCCACCTTGAAAATGGCATTTTTCAGCAGAGTCGGAATTGACAAATCTTTGATCCGTTGCTCGGCCCATTCCGAGGAAATCTGATTGGGAGGGATTCCCCAAACCTTCTTCGTATAGGCTTCAAAAAAAGTCTTGTACAACCGCTTGCCAAAACGGTTAGACACCCACCGTTCAAAATTGTCCTCTGGTAATTCCGGAAAGCATTGGGAGTGGAGATAACTTCCCAGTATGCCAAGACTATTCACAATTCCTAGCTGTCGCAGTGTGTAGATGGGATCTAAGGGGTAGGGGAGAAATTTTCGGTTGTAATAAATGCGAGAAAGTCGAGCACACACAGGAAAATCTTGATCGGAAAGAATCTCATGCCAAATGTCTTCTACAGCCTTTACCTTGGTAAAAAACCGATGTCCTCCAATATCAAATAAAAAGCCTTTATAGTTCACCGTTCGGGATATTCCCCCGACGGTGTGATCTTTCTCTAAGACCACACAGGGGATATTTTTCTTTGACAACTGATAGGCTGCGGTCAACCCCGCAGGACCACCTCCAATGATGACGACCCTTTCCTTAGGACTCACCCCCCCGATACTGTCCTGACTCTGTGATGGAATGGAGGAAGACAATTTTGGAACGTCTCACCGTCATCAATTCTGAAGAGGCAAAAAACCGCATTGCAGCCCTCGCGCCTTGCCAGCCAGGTGTCTCAGCACCCAAACAGGGGAAGTTATTCTTACGCGAACCCTTAAGCCGGGTTGACATGGCCAAGGGAGCTCAATGGGTATCGGTGGAATGTTTTCGGAAAATATGAAGATTAAACGGGTTTTAGTCAATGACGTCTGAAAATTTCAGATGAACGGACTGATTGGCGAGAGGGATATTGAAATTGACCATCGCATTTTTATTTGGAGGACCACATCCTCGATATTCAAAGATTCCGAGATTCACACCCTGCAACCGTCGATTATTCGAATCTATCGAAATGGTATGTGTACGAATAAACTGTTCGCTTTGAACTTCTTCAGCCAACAAATTGAGGGCCGGTGACGTATAGTGCCCTTCTTCCAACACCACATAACAGATTCCAAAATCTCGAAGCACATCATACAGTTCGCCTGGAGTTGAAATTTTTTCCTCTACTATTCGATCCAGATGCGATGTGCTCAGTACCTTATCGGCTCGAAGAACGACCAGACGACCTTCAGGATCAAATTTCCTCACAAAGAAAATAAAGTATCCGGTATCCACATTTGCACTATATAACACACTCGCACCCTTTGAATGGTTCACCACATAGGAAGCCGCTTCCTCATATCCTTTGGCATATTCAGGTTCAGAGGCATACCCCACCCCAAACTGATATCCCACTGAGCCAATCAGTAACAGCGCCACCACGACCCGCCACACACGGGAATTGACAGCCCTTAGACTTAAGGCCGCAAAAAGACACACTGGTGGAATCCAATAAATCCCAAAGCGAGGAATGTGTACTCCCATAAACGTCACCATTCCATACATGGCCATAATCCACAGGAAAAAATACAGGGACCGTTTCTCTCGCCGCCAGACCATCATCACGACCGCGCCCACGCTCAAGACTAAGGGAACGACTGAGACCTGCTTCTTCCACAGTACCGTAGGGTAAAAAAGCCATTCGGTAGAGGTAAGTTTCCAATGGATGTAGGAACCCACCGACTGAAAAATTCCTTCTTTTCCCTTCTCGACTTCCTCGGCCTGAGGCGCCAGAGGTTTCACAATATTTTGTGTTACCATCGAAACATTGGTTGGGGAAAGTGTCCACGTCATGACGGCGAGGGGTATTAACAGAATGACGATGGCCAAACAAGACATGATCGTCTGTTGTTTCATGAGGAACCGTATTCCCTTGGTCACACCCAGATACACAAAGAAAATTGGAAACATGAAGATAACCATTTGCTTCGCATAGCAGGCGAGCACAAAACTCAACACATACCCAAAGGCCTCGTGAGGCCGCTCGTTCTTGCAGTATCGAAAAAACCAATAAGTCGCCACGATAATAAGGGCTAGAGCAGGGATTTCTGACATCATGACCCTGGAATATTCCACAATCATGGGCGAGGTCAGGAATAATAATGATGATAAGAAGGCAATATGAGAATTGTAGAGTGTCTTCACTAATTCAAACCAAGCAAATATCCCAAGAAACACAAAGGCCAACGTTGTGGCCTTGGCGGAGAACACTGAAATCCCAAATAGGAAAAAGAACGGCACCTCGGCAAGACTAGGAAGAAGGGGATGATGGCCAATACTCAGAGCAGGATATTTAACATAATATTCCTTCACATATTGGATGGGATCGGAGAAAGGAAAATCTTGGATCGAATCATGAAAGAAGACCCCATTCATTAAGTATCGGGGCATATCCCCTTGTAACGAAAAGGTTCCACTACTCGTAAGCCCTTTCGTACTTAAGATCAGGACCGACAACCCAATCACAATGAGGCAGAAGGTATTCCAGGAAAAAAAGGATGAACACACCCCGCCCCTCTTGCGAATTAGGCATCCTACAGCTGCCAGTTTTTCTCTCATGTGCATCACTCGTGACGTAACGACACCTTCCTCTCTGTGATCAAACATCACCATCCCGAACGATTGATCAATTCAGATCCCCATGGCTAGACCACGGGATATACAAAAGATTTAACCGACGTTTTTCTTCTCGCGGTGTGCCTTTCTCCTGCACAAACGGTTCGACAACCCGCTCATTCCCACCCTCACCCACGATCTCCATACTGTCACACGGCATGCCGCTTCGAACTATACGTTGCCTGACGTAGTCACACCGCTTGCATCACCTCCCCATTAACATTTCCTGACCCACCGTCAGCCAATTTTACCGTGTGCTAGAAGTGAGTCATTCCACCATGGACAGTGGCGATTTTCTGTTGTGCGTGAAGATGTGTGGAAATAGTGTCGGGAATGTTTCCGAGGTACGAAGAGCGGTTCGTTGCCTCATGAACAGTAGTGATTGTGAATTCTACGGTTTGTTGGTCATTGAAACGTATCAGGACTTTTACAATTTTTGTGCAGACGGCTGGACCTCGTCAGGGCCTGGCTCCTCATCAACCAACACCAATTGCCAGGAACGACGGGCAATTCAGCTGCATCTTAAGCCAAATGACGTAAACCACCACTATTGGCACGAAATCGCATTGTTATTCGGTAGGAAAACTAACACGGTTGGGCAGGCTCGTCTGACCCACATCTAATAAAGTTTTCACTTCAAAGGAGGTTTTTATTATATATAAATTTAGATGGTTCTACGGCTGACTCCGGTTAGCCAGATCGCACAGCATTAATGGCGCTTTATATCGCTGATAACGAGGTTGGCTTGAACTGCAGCCATCGGGGTCCTGCGCCGTTTGTGGCCGAAAATATACTCGTCCAGATAGCTCTGGGGATACTTCGGCTCAACAACGTTGCGTAGTCGCATTGCCTTCACCGGAGTTAACCGTGGAACCATCTAAATTTAATCACTTATTAATCGGAGGATTGGCACTGGCCAGTGCATTCACCCTGGCTTCTACCCCCGCCTTTGCACTGCCTCAGCTTGCCATGGATATAGATCCGAGCGAACAAGGTTTGTATGTCGTTAGAACAATTTGGACACCGGGCTTCAGAACATAAGGTGGTGTTTTGGCTCTGTGGGTTGATGTGACGCGGTCTGCCTTTCATGGTATCACTGTTTTCTGAGTTTCAACGTTTTCTCTTTGAGTGTTCTCCGGGCATCGAGAATAGATTGTCCTCGCCCGCACCAGACGTCTTCCGATGTCAGATTATTCAAGCTTTCATGGTATCGCCGGGCGTTGTCGTGGATCACAAACTCGTCGATCTGCCGCTCAAGAGCACCCGGCACGTAATAGTTTTCTCGCAGAATGCGATTTTTTAGCGAGCGGTGCCAGCGCTCGATCTTGCCTTGCGTCATCGGGTGGTAGGGCTTGCCGCGGGTGTGGCTGAGCCCATGTTCTTTCAGCCAGTCCTGCAATTCCGATGAGACGTAGCACGGCCCGTTAGCACTCGGCAGTTTGGGGCGTTGTTTTTTGGCTAAGCCTGCCGTGTTCAATGCAGCCTTCAGCGTAGCGGTCACATCTCGAGCACTCATGGTCTGACAGAGCCGCCACGCCAGGATATAACGTGAGTAATCATCCATCACGGTGAACAGGTAATACCACCCCCAGCCGGTCACCTTCAGATAGGTGAAGTCGGTTTGCCAGAGCTGGTTGATTGCCGTGGTCGGCTGCGCGAATCGGTCTGCCACCTTCATCACGATCCAGGCGGGAGAGGTGACCAGGTCATGCTCTTTGAGGATGCGGTAGACGGTGGTTCAGAGATGAAATAGCGGCGTTCATCTGTGAATCGGACCGCCAGTTCCCGGGGAAAAAGTTCCGACAGATCCAGTGCCATTTCGACCAGGGCGTGACGAACATCCTCCGGTACTTTGTTCCAGCTGGTGTGGGGCGTCAGCTTCTTTTCTTCCAGTCCCTCAATCCCTCCCGGTGAGGTAGAGATCGTACCAGTGGTAGAAGGTCGATTTGGGAATGCTCAGCTGCCTCAGCGTCCGAGTCATTCCCAGCGAACTCTTCTCGACGGTGCAAATAATCTCCTGCTTTTCCGTGGCGGCATATCTCATATAGCGCCCTCCCCAGTCCCGAGCACGCTTTTTTTTGAGTAGCCGATTCTCCTGCAGCATTTCGGCAAGGGCCGCTTTCAACTGGGCGGATTTCTGGCGCAGTTCACTGACATCGTCACGGCTCGCCTCGCGTTCGGCATCGCCGGCCAGGCGCTTTTTCCCAGCCTCCAAGAACTCCTTGCTCCAACGGTAATACAAATTCTGGTGCAGGCCCTCACGCCGAAACAGCTCAGCGATACTGTCTTCGCCACGTAAACCGGCCAGCACCATCAACATCGAAGTGGGCCTCATACAGGAAGGAAATGCTCGCTTCACCACGCGGAGTTTCCTCAACGAGCTGGTAATACACCCGCGGTTGTCGCGTTGC
Organism: Nitrospinota bacterium; assembly: GCA_022561525.1. GTDB lineage: Bacteria > Nitrospirota > Nitrospiria > Nitrospirales > UBA8639 > Nitronereus. Next base: position 472 of record JADFRB010000153.1, on the reverse strand, counting down.
CGCATCAATGGGTTGTCCTGCGGTCAGCTGAATTTCTTCCTCTAGCCGACTGCGGGCGAAACCAGTGCAATAGGCTTTAGCAGCCTGGAGATCAATCTGCACATAATGCGCATCGAGAAAGCGCTCAGCCGTCCCCCTGGCGGTATTGGAGTCAGGCTGACACCCACTGACAAGAAGGAGAACGGGGAAAAAGACACTTAAGACAAAATGAAACAATTGCACATCACTCCCTTCGCCTTAGGATTTCTTTTTAAACAAGGCATCTAATTGAGCCCGGGCATCGCCTCCCATTGGACGTGAGGCAGGGAACGACGGCGGGGTGAGACTAAAGAAGTCACAAAAGTTTGCGGCTTCCTTATTTTGAACCAATTCGGCGTTCGGTTCACGGCACGCATCGGCAGAACGAACATCATAGAAGGAACAGTTCCGACAACACCGCAAATCCGCTCCGCATTCAGGACACGTCTCACGC
>JADFRB010000152.1:1773-5648 GCA_022561525.1 Nitrospinota bacterium | reverse complement strand
TACGTGAGGACGACAAAGCCCCGAGAACGCCGCTGGCAGCCTTTTGCAACAACCCCTCTCAGGAAATCGAACAAAGGAGTACTCCGTGTCCATAGCCCCGAAGCAGGAAGTACCTTCAGCGATCATTCCCCCCATTGCTCAACCGAATCCCGTGACATTGGAAAAACATGGTCACACGCGAATTGATCCCTATTATTGGTTGAATGATCGGGAGAATCCTGATGTCATTGCCTATCTGACGGCGGAGAATGAATATACGGAAGCCGTGATGTTCCATCGGAAGGAGTTGGAGCATGAGTTGTTTGAGGAAATCAAAGGGAGAATCAAACAAACCGATTTATCCGTTCCGTATAAACTCGATGACTACTTTTACTACACGCGGTTTGAGGAGGGAAAAGAATACCCCATTTTTTGTCGAAAGAAAGAATCCCTTGATGCAGATGAGCAGATCATGCTGGATGCCAATGTTCTCGCGGAAGGGCATGAATATTTTGCCATTGGCGGAATGGCGGTTAGTTTTAAGCAAAACCTATTAGCATACGCGAGTGATACCCAAGGTCGGCGCATTTATACCATTCATTTTAAAAATCTGGATACAGGCGAATTGTTGTCTGACACGATGACGGGAGTCACCGGCAACATGGCGTGGGCCAATGATAATCAAACGCTCTTCTACAGCAAACAAGATCCGGCTACCCTTCGGTCTCATCAGATTTGCCGTCATGTTCTTGGTGACGACCCTTCCACGGACGTGATCGTGTATGAAGAAAAAGATGAAACCTTCTCAACCGCGGTGTTTAAGACCAAGTCCAAACGGTATGTCATGATTGCTTCCCAGCAAACGGTCAGTAGTGAATATCGTTATATCGAGGCTGATCAACCGACTGGGGAGTTCACGGTGTTTTTACCTCGGGCTCGGAATCATGAATACGATGTGGAGCATGATCAGGATTCGTTTTTTATCCGTACCAATTGGCAAGCCAAGAACTTTCGGCTTATGAAAACATCAGTCGAACAGACTGATCAGGCTCATTGGCAGGAGGTGATTCCCCATCGTGATGATGTGCTGCTGGAATCCTTCGAATTGTTTCGCGATTACTTGGTGCTGGATGAACGAAAACACGGTCTCACCAATCTTCGGGTCATTCCCTGGTCTGGCGACGGCGAACATTATTTGGACTTTGGCGAGCCGACGTATTTAGCGGGTATCGGGGAAAACCCTGATTTTAATACGCCGCTACTTCGGTTTGGGTATACCTCGATGACCACTCCCAATTCTGTGTTTGACTACAATATGGAGACGCGAGAAAAGGTGTTGCTCAAACAGGAAGAGGTACTGGGGGGATTTGATCGGGAAAAGTATTGCACGGAGCGAGTATGGGCCACGGCGACGGATGGTGTTCAGGTCCCAATTTCATTGGTGTATCAAAAGGGGTGTCCCAAAGATGGCAATAACCCGTTGTTGTTGTATGGCTATGGATCGTACGGGGCCTGCATGGATGCGAATTTCAGCTCCCCTCGGCTCAGTTTACTCGACCGTGGGTTTGTGTTTGCGATTGCCCATATTCGTGGTGGGGAAGAACTCGGTCGGCATTGGTATGAAGAGGGGAAACTCCTTCATAAGAAAAATACGTTTACGGACTTCATTACCTGTGCTGAACATGTAATTGCCCAGGGCTATACCAAGCCTGAGAAGTTGTTTGTGATGGGGGGGAGTGCTGGTGGATTATTGATGGGGGCTATCGTGAATATGCGGCCTGATCTTTTTAAGGGCGCGGTGGCGCAAGTGCCATTCGTTGATGTCATCACAACGATGCTCGATCCGAATATCCCCTTGACCACAGGTGAGTATGACGAGTGGGGAGACCCCAACCACAAGGAATCGTACGAATACATCATGTCTTACTCACCGTATGACAATGTCAAAGCCAAGGCCTACCCGCACCTTCTTGTCACGACAGGCCTTCATGATTCGCAAGTGCAGTATTGGGAACCTGCAAAATGGGTTGCCAAGCTTCGAACCATGAAGACCAATGACAATCGTCTCTTGCTCAAAACCAACATGGATGCGGGCCATGGCGGGGCATCCGGACGATTTCGTCGTTATAAAGAATTGGCCTTCGTGTATACTTTTTTGTTGGATCTGGTGGACAACTATTCAGATATTTAGGCTGAAGGCTATAGACTGAAGGCTATGACTCTAAATGCCCGATGTTTTGTATGATTACGCATGATTGTTTCCTAATAGCCTTCGGCCTTCAGCCTATTCACCTGATTACTTACATTCCACCTAACAAATTCCTGCTAATTGTGCCTTCATCTCGGGCTCACGTAATTTCTTGAGCGCAATGACCTCGATTTGTCTGATTCGTTCACGCGTGACGTTCATCGTCTTGCCAACTTCCTCTAAGGTCATTGAATGATCTTGGCCTAACCCAAATCGCATTCGGATAATCTGCTCTTCTCGTGGCGTGAGCGTGCACAGGACTCGATTGAGGTGGGTTTTTACCTGCTCTTCCTGAATGTTCTCATCGGGCGGCGTCAGGGTTTCGTCTGGTATAAAATCACCTAAAAATGTTTCGTCGTCTCCTGTGGGGTTATCAAATGATACGGGCTCAAGAAAGGCCTGCATCGTTTCTTGTACCCGGGCAGGTTGAATGCCGAGGGCTTCGCCGATTTCTTCGTGTTTGGGATCTCGGCCTAATTGCTGCGCCAATCGATGAGACGTTTTCGTCATGCGTTGCCACGCTTCCGTCGTATGGACGGGAACTCGAATCGTCCGTGATTGATCGGCTATGGCTCGGAGGATTCCCTGTCGAACCCACCATGTGGCATAGGTGCTGAACTTAAAGCCCTTTTGATATTGAAAACGCTCGGCAGCACGCATGAGTCCGACGTTGCCTTCCTGAATCAGGTCTAACAGCCCAAGTCCCCGACTGGTAAAGCGTTTCGCCAAATCCACCACCAGACGAAGGTTGCGTTGGACCAATCCGTCTTTGGCTTGTTCGAGTTTGACCCGGGCATGGGCAATCTGTTGTTGGATTGTCCGGAGACGGTTTTTAAGGGCTAATGCTTTAGGACCTGAACCGGATAAGGCGGTCATCAATCCCGCAAGCGTGTGGTGTGCGTGATCCAGCGATGGCGCAGAGAAGCCGCTCAATTCGCGAGTGTCAGTCAGCGAATGAATGGATGGTTGAAAGTGAGGTTTATTGGCCAGATGCTTCATGAGTTGAATCGCCTGGGTTAAGGCCGCCCGAATACATTGACTGCTGTCGTCGATCTCTTTTGCCAGTCGCAACTCGTGTTCACGATCTAATAGTGGGCGGGTTCGGAATGTCCGAAAGTACACGGTTTCCAATGCCACCGTGTTGGGTTCTTTTTTGGATTCTTCTCCCTGTTCTTTGATCATCGTGTCGAGTGTGGGCGTCATTTCATTCAAGTAGCGAGTCGCCTTGGAGCGTGATGATCGTGCGTCAGTGTTTCGTGTCGCATTCAGGTCAGTCTGTTTTACGACTTGCATGGTCATGATTGGCGTCCTTTCCGCTTTGAGCCATCGAAGTGAGGCATTTCTGGAACGGTGGTCTTCGCTTTCGATTACACTTTCACGGTCATGAAAATCGGAATGCCTTGCCGATGAACCAACAAGAGAGCTGGGCGTTCATGAGGTAAATGAGAGATCGCTGAGTGATAGTCCTTCATGGTGTGAACCGGTGTTCTGTTCACTTCACTAATCACGTCACCTTGTTGTAAACCAGCACTGTCCGCATGGCTGCCGGGTTGAACAGAGCAGCCACCATGCGCCAGGAGTAGGTGTCGCGCGGGCCACCGATTGCGCCTCCAGACCTGCGCGGTGGGCTTGCGCCAGCGTGTCCAGC
>JADFRB010000152.1:0-1763 GCA_022561525.1 Nitrospinota bacterium | reverse complement strand
TGCCGGGTTGAACAGCCGTGACGACAACACCATTGGTCTGTGTCGTGAGCTGGAGACGGCGAGCCATTTGTGGGGTGATTTCCTCAACGGTTAATCCCGCGAGCTGTGGGGTATCCGATGGAGTATTCACTCGGGCAACCTTTTTGGTGTCAGGGTGTTCCACGAGTGTCGTGTTGAGCGTGATGGATGTTCCATTGCGGATGACCGTCATCTCGATAGAGCGTCCGACGGTTGTTCTGGTGACGGCGCGTTGCAAGGCACGAGGGTCGGCAATAGACTGTCCTTCGTAGGTTACAATGGTGTCGCCGCGCACGAGGCCGGCATGATCGGCAGGACTGCCTTCATGAACATTCGTGACCAGTGCCCCCCCGGCATTCGGCAAATCCAATGATGTGGCGAGGTCTTTAGACACTTCCTGAATGCCGACACCCAAAAACCCTCGACTCACGGTTCCCGTTTTGACCACGCTGTCATATACGTGTTTCCCCATGCTGGTGGGAATGGCGAACCCGACACCTTGATATCCGCCTGTCCTGGAGAGAATAGCTGTGTTAATTCCCACCAACTCTCCTCGCATGTTGACCAACGCACCACCGGAATTTCCCGGATTAATGGCGGCATCGGTTTGAATGAAATCTTCATATTGGGTGATGCCCATCCCGCCACGGCCAAGCGCGCTCACGATTCCCTGAGTCACCGTGGAATTCAAGCCAAAGGGGTTGCCAATGGCCAGTACATATTCTCCGACTTCCAGTTGTGAGGAATCGCCCCACGGAATAAAGGGCAAGTCTTTGCCGGAAATCTTGATCACGGCCAAATCGGTCTGCGGATCACTTCCCACGAGGGTACCAATGAACTCACGTTTGTCGATGAGTGTGACGGTGACCTTGTCCGCACCATCCACCACGTGATGATTCGTCAGGATGTATCCGTCGGGAGAAACGATCACCCCCGATCCCATGCCACCTCCACGGAATGGCTGACGTGGAAGCCTAGGCATAGGAGGCATTTCCCAGAAATCTCGGCCTCTTGGGCCAGGGCCAAACCATTCCGGACCATCATTGTGCCAATCAGGTGATTGCCAGTTGGTCATGACTTTTGTTGAGGTGATATTCACCACTGCCGGACGAACGGCTTTCACAATGTCCGCAAAGCCAAGGCGCTGATTGGTCAGGTGTGACGTGGATGATTCTATTGATGTCGTTGGAACGGCTGCGACGGACGGTGTTGGGGAATCCATTGAGCCGAGGATCAAAGATCCCATGAAGAGTCCGGCGAGTGTCAGGATCACGGTTGTTCGGGCAGAAGGCCATCGACGGTTTCCGCGCGAAGGTTGTGAATGAGAGGGGGTGGTTTGCGAAAGGTCTTCCATGTGTTTCCTCCTTTTAAAAATTTTACAAAGGGATCATCCGTGTGTTGATACTGTTGTATCATTGAGACATGAGAGAAAGATTAAGCCTGCATTAGAATGTTCTAATGGAATGAAAGGGGTGAAAACGTTGAAAAATGGTTGGGAAGGGGAAAAATTAGGCTAGGTTTGGTGTTGTTGAAAAGACGATTGATTTATGCGGGGTGTCGTCCCCGCGCGACGAGTCCCTTTTGTTTCGGCAAAAGGAACCAAAACCATGTTTGCCTGTGCGCGGTCCCTCCGAGCCGGTTCAGAAGCAGGCTCTCCGGGATGCCTCAGCCTCCGCCCCGAATCAAGATGGCTCAGGAACTCGCTCCGCTCAGACAACCCTCGCCGAAGGGGTCGATTCGGGGCT
>JADFRB010000151.1 GCA_022561525.1 Nitrospinota bacterium | reverse complement strand
GTATTTACAAGTTTTTCATATTGTCTTGCCAATCTGATTCTGGATTTATTTCTGTTGTTGCTTTTCTTCTTCTTTTTTGACATTCTTCTTTGAAGATATGCTAACTTCTCTGCTTGCTTCTTAAGATGTCTTGGATTTTCTGTTTTGTTATTATCACTGTCATATACAAAATCGGTAAGACCCAAATCAATTCCTACAACCTTATTTATCGGTTGCGGTTTTATTATTTCTTTTCTTTCTTCTACAACAGAAGCAAACCAGTTTCCTGAAGCCATTTTTTTTATTGTAATCTGTTTTATTTTACCTTCTATGTTTCTATGACATCTTATTGGAATATCACCTATCTTGGATAAATGGAGGATGTTGTGTCTCTTGTTTGTTTCGATTAGCTTGAATCCAGATTGATTATATGAAAAAGTTTTGAACCATCCTTTACCTTTGAACCTTAATCCGCCTACTTTTTTCCCTTTCTTTTTTGTTGGTGTTTGGATTTCCGTGCCCATCATCGCTTCCATGATTGAACAGGCCTGAAGTGCTCCTTTACCGGGACAGGCGGCGATCAACTGGTCCAGTGCCGTCCGCATGCGCTTCAACTGTCCGATCTTCCGGTTCACCTCATCGAGCTTTATTTGAGCCTGGGTACGGACCTCGGAACAGTCCGATGAAGGGATAGCCCGAAGGGCAAGCAGGTCTTTTACCTCACGCAGTGAGAACCCCAGTTCCTGGGCTTGCCGAATGAAGCGGATACGCTGCACGGTTTCAAGAGGATAGACCCGAAAGGCTCCTGAGACAGGTTTTGCCGGTTGTTTAATGAGGCCCTTGCGGTAGTAAAACCGAACCGTTTCCACCCCAACCTCAGCTATGTTGGCCACTTTGCTGATAGTTAATCTGTCCATAATTTTCCCTCCACAGCTTCACTGTACACTCCGTACCATAGTACGGAGTCAAGAGCTTAATTGGATCGGGAGCATTACGGCAATTTGATGAAATTGAATGGGGTATTTGGTTTCAGAAAACGGTGGGTTGAGTGATAATTGCCAGTTTAGTAATTGGTGGTGTGTGAATCATGCTGCTAGACGGTATTGTCAACTTAAGCCAGATTTGGGTGATTGAACCTGTGGAGCGCGCAGCGTAATCCCTGATAAATTTATAGATTCTCTCTAGGCGAATGGTGGGCTCAGGGTGGTTTTTCGTTAAGTTGACAATACCCCCCGTCAGTTTGCTGCGGAGACCTTTTATTACAGTAACAGGATTCATTACCGTTTCTCCTCAAAGAGCGCGTCAATAATAGGACAATCAGGAACTAACCCTCCTTCGCATTGAGAGGAAATACCACGGAGTGTTTTTTGAAGCCTTCGCAAGTCAGAAATTTTCTTTTTGACGTTCTCAAGGTGTCGATCTGACACAATCTTAACTTCCTGACACGTAAACTGCTTGCCATCAACCATCCGTAACAGGGTGCGAATTTCGTCAAGCGAAAACCCGAGTTCTCGGCTTCGCCGAATAAATACCAACCGTTTAATTTGTTCTCGTTCATACAGTCGATGTCCGCCTTCACTACGCGGAGGTTTTGATAAAATCCCAATACGCTCGTAATACCGGATCGTTTCAATATTACAGCCTGTCTGTTTGGATAACCCCCCAATGGTGACCATTTGCGTTCCCCCAAAATAACCCTTGCATCTGTAGTTACTACAGGTTTTATCATAGTCTAGACAAATGAGGAAATCTAGACTGTACAGCCGATGCCAAAGATAGAATTTTACGAATCTAGAGATTGGGTGAGTGATTCCCATAACTATGCCCTCGTATGGGATTGCCTGGAGTTATTCTAATGTTGTTGGAAATTTTTTGGACCCATACACGAGAGCAGTGATGTGGACCGGAGCGCTTTTTAGGAGAGGTATTGCCTGCTTGGCCAATTCCACACGATGTGGACGGACACCCTGTTACTTTACGGGTCCATTTTTCCTACTCATGGCATTGATGACGATGCTTCATGGATTCCACATCGTAGGCCTTGGTGCAAATGGATGGAGTTGGTTAGGCCTTGTAATCATAGTCGGCAGCGCGACCTTATGGTTTTTCACGGAAAGAGTTTGGGGAAAGTTTCTTTCTGCCAAATGTTGACTTGAGAAGGTCGCATCGAACCAACATAAGCTGATGAGAGGAGACTATGAATAAGAACCCAAATATCGAAGCCATAGACATTTCTGAATCTCTTTCATCCCAAGAAAGTGGGAGAACCAAAAATGTGACAGAGCCAGCCTCCCTTGCATCTCTGGGTGGAATCATCGCGGCCTTTTTCGCGTCTCTTTGCTGTATCGGCCCAGTTGTGTTTGCTGCACTAGGGGTAGGTGTCGGAGCTACAGGTATTTTGGCGAGTACCGCGGGCTTCCTGAAAGCCTTTGTCCCCTACCGACCATTTTTCATCGTGGTCGCCTTGGCGGCGATTGGAACCGGTTTTTATCTGGTCTATCGTAAGCCCAAAGCTGATTGTAACTTAGAATCACATTTTACTGATTCACGGACACGCTCAAAACCGGTTGTCATTCTCTGGATGGCGACCGTACTGACCCTCTTTTTTGTTCTGTCACCCTATTGGCTGGGAATCTTTAAATAAGGAAGGGGAAAACCATGAGACCAAAACCTTTTCAATTGATGTTGCTAACAGTATTTCTCGGCATTTTTGGAATATGTGTGGGGGGCGCTCTGGCGGCGGCGGAAGATCTTCGGTCCAGTTCGCAACCAGGAGAAATCATCACCATGAAAATCGATGGATGGACCTGTGCGAGCTGTGAAAAAGATGTACATGCAGCTCTGATGGATGTGTCTGGAGTTCAATCTGCCGAGGTGAGCTATCCGAGCGGTGGAGCCATTGTCGTGTGTGAGCCAGGGCAAGTCAATCATGATCAATTGGTTCAAGCCATCCGAGGTGCCAGTAATGTGTTCGACACCTATAAAGCAACGGTCATTCCTAACGGTTCCCTATCAATTGTAAAGAATGAGGGCAGTGTGTTCGGGAATTTCTGGTCTTCGCTTTTTCATTAAATCCCTCATTGTGGATATTGTCCGATTTACCGTTGAGAGAAAGGAATCATAAGGATGAATGAAGTTCAAAGGAAAACGCCAGAATCCACCTTCGAGGAATTGAGGCGCTTAAGCCCCAAAGTGACGGGTGGCATCATGCGAATGCGTGAAGAGGCCTATCGAGAAAAAGCCGTACCGTCCAAGTACAAACTGCTGACGGCCATGAGTATCTCTATTGCCATCCGATGCGAACCCTGTATTAAAGCGTATGTGAAAATGGCCTGCGACAAAGGCGTGTCACAAGAGGAATTCATCGAATTCTTAGATGTCGCCCTGACCATGCAAGGATGTCCGGGAGAAGAGTGGGCGTTAAAAGCCTATGAGGCGTATAAAGGGCATGTTACCGGGGAACAGGTCATAGATGGAGCAGGGTGTTGTAGTCACTAATTTCGCTTGGATGCCCAGCGTGGGAAAAGGACTTTTAACTTTCCCAACCGAGGCTGAGTTGGTGAATGAATAGCTTCGATGGTGACTAAGTATCAACAAAATTTGCTCGTATTAAAACAGGAGAGATGTCAATGCGAATGGGAATCAGGACATTCATTTTAGGAGCGGGGCTGTTTTGGTTCGGTATGTTTGGTCAAGTTTCTCATGGAGAAGCAGCCCAAATCCTGATTCATATGAAAACTTCATTGGCTGTAGACGATGCCCAAATTTGTGCCGTGCCAAATATAGCCTGGGCTATGGTCAAGGCAGGACATCAAGTCAAAATATTAGTAGATGCCAGCGCAGTCACTTCCGTGACGAAAGGGTTTGGATGGTTCAATAACCTGGTCCGCTCCGACAGTACCGCATTAGACCGAGCTGCGCTGCCCGAACGTGAACGTCAAAGCCTCTCTGAACAAATGGATATTTCTCTTGAGGAAATCCCCCACAATTATGGGGAGTATTTTCACTTTCTCAAAACCCGTGGTGTCGAAATTTACGGGAATCAGACCATGATGCTGCTCTACAACATTGATCTATCCCAAGTTGATGCTGCAGTCATCCCGATTCCTCTTGGGCCAATGGTCGAACTGTTCTCCTCCGCAGACAAAATTGTGGTGTACTGAGCATGGGAATACCACTCTGAGTGTGGACAACAGGACTTCTTTAAGAAATTTGGGGGTATCTTTTGGCTTCCCAAGCGCGTTTTTCCCAATTTGCTAATCACAAGCAAAAAACTGACAAGGCTGCCATCAACCCGTCTACCCTTGGGAAAGCAATGGCTCTTCCTTCCGGCTCCGAAGTGGACCTGCCTTTGGGACCCACGACCGATCAACTCCTCCTCCAGAAAAACCTTTGGGGCATTTTAAATAGCATTACTGAGGGCATTTTGGTCGTGAACCAAGATCTTGTCGTCACCCAGCTCAATAAAGCGGCCCTAGAAATTACCGGTTTTCCATCTAGCGAGATTCTTGGACAACCTTGCCTGGATATTTTTCGAGGGTCGCTGTGTGAAAGCCACTGTTTTATGGCCAAATCACAGAATGGGCAAACCTCAAAAGACGTGGAAGTCGAAATTATCAGACGGGATGGAACCACACGTGCCGTGGCGGTGACCACTTCTCTGTTGTTTGATTCGAGTGGACTTGCAGAAGGTGTCGTCGTGGTGTTTCGAGATATTTCGGAACATCGGTTGCTCAAAGAACAACTCAAGGGAAAATGGCGTTTGGCCAACATCATTGGGAAAAGTCCAACTATTCAGAGATTGTTTCAAAAGATCCAACAAGTCGCCCCTATGGACACGACCGTCTTAATCCAAGGGGAAAGCGGAACTGGCAAAGAACTCGTCGCGCATGCTCTTCATTATTATAGCCCAAGAGCTTCTAAGCCCCTCATTAAAGTCAATTGTTCGGCCTTGGTCGAAACGTTACTTGAATCTGAGTTATTCGGGCATGTTCGAGGAGCGTTCACCGGAGCGATCTGCGACAAGATCGGTCGGTTCGAAGCCGCAGAGGGTGGCACGTTGCTCTTAGATGAAATTGGGGATCTCAGCCATTATCTGCAATTGAAACTCCTAAGAGTTCTTCAGGAGAAAGAGTTTGAACGGGTCGGTGAAGTCAAACCCCGAAAAGCGAATGTTCGAGTTCTGGCAGCCACCCACAGAGACCTCAAGGATCTTCTCAAGAAGGGGTTACTGCGAGAGGATTTGTATTATCGGTTGAAGGTCGTGCCAATCCATCTTCCCCCTCTACGAGAACGAAGGGAAGATATCCCCTTACTCGTGAAGCATTTTGTGGCGAAATATAATAAGGAGATGAAGAAAGGCATTTTGGGTCCGACTCAAGATACCGTCGCTGCTCTCATGGACTACCACTGGCCTGGTAATATTCGTGAACTTGAAAACGCAAAAGTGGTTGAAATTTGATTAAGAGAAAAATAAATAAACCCAATATGACCGATGCTGTTGAAAGAAAACCTAGAGTTGCCAGCAACACTAGCCTCCCCAGTACAAGTTCAAACATCCATAAGGTAACAATAGATAAACCATTGGGTAACCATAAGATAACAAAAAAGGGTAACCAAAAGGTAATCAAACAAGAACCAAAAGGTAATCAAACAGTAACCAAAAAGGTAACCAAACAGGAATCAAACAGTAATCAGGGAAATATTCAAAATA
>JADFRB010000150.1 GCA_022561525.1 Nitrospinota bacterium | reverse complement strand
AATAACTTGGACAAAATCGCGCCCAGATTTGGGTCGGATTTGGACGTAACGATTGAGAAAAAGCCGAGGCATAGCACCGCTATGTTGAGACTTTTTCTATTGAGGCACGTTCAAAGGTGGCCCAAAGATAGGATGGGATTTTGTCCAAGTTATTTTTTGACAGGCCCTAAACCAAAGGCAAAACACAGTGAGTGCATCAAGCCACGATGCCCCAACACGTGGCTATACTCAATGCCCCAGGCATAGCCAAGGACATCCGCATCGGGCACAATCGAACAGAAGATCGAGAACACCCAAAAGCGCGTGGTCCGGATATGAAATGGCTGGTCCGTTCCCAAGGCTCCAGCCAAAAAGGCATGTGTCAACCAAGAGGCCATAGTATTCTCACCCACGTGTAGCTTTGACTTCCATACCACACATTCTCCCCCCCATAATGGAAAGATTATAATGAATCCACGAAAGACGCACTCAATTCTTTTACGGCAACCTTTCCCCTCTGCTTTATGGCTACTTCAATTAACTTTCGTTGTCTCTGCTGCTGGTGGGAGCACAAGAGCGTAAACCCGAAACTCGAATATCGAAATCCGAAACACATGAGAATGACCAATTTGAAAAACTCGAATTTAGGATTTCGGATGTGTTTCGACATTCGATATTCGTATTTCGAGTTTATGGAACTGATTTGAAATGACTATAATCACCAAGAGGGTCCCCAACCGATAATTCACCATGACACGCAATACCATTATGACCCATGTGTGGCTGCTGACTGGCTTCCTGCTCCTACTGCCAGTTCAGGGCATTGGGCAACAACCCAGCCCTTATCAGATCCAAACCCAGGGAGAAGACATTTCATATACTCGGACATCCCGGTACCTCATGATGCGAGATGGTATCAAACTCGCCATCGATGTGTATCTTCCTACCTCCTGGCAAGCTGGCCAACGACTGCCCACCATGCTTCATCAAACACGGTATTGGCGAGCCATGGCCTACCGATGGCCCCTGAGCGTGTTTAAAGAGACCCTGCCACGAGGGCTCATCGGCCAATACACCAAGCGCTTTTTGGCGAATGGATACGCGTGGGTGAGTATCGACGTTCGTGGATCGGGAGCCTCCTTTGGCAGTCGCCGATATTCTCATTCGCCGGAAGAAATCAAAGATGGCGCGGAAATCGTCGAATGGATTGTTCAGCAGCCATGGTCGAATGGCAAGGTCGGCTCTTTAGGGATTTCGTACTCCGGCGCCTCGGCCGAGCTCCTCTTGGTGAACCAGCATCCAGCTGTCAAAGCTGTCGCACCGATGTTTTCAGGCTTCGACTTGTATTCGGAAATTATCTATCCCGGTGGCATTCATCTGAGCTGGTTTACGAACACGTGGTATCACATCACCAAGAGCCTGGATCACAATGCCCTGCCTTTCGGCAGTTGGCTGGGCGCACTCGCTATCCAGGGAGTACACCCCGTCGATGAGGATCGTGATGAGAGGTTGCTTGATCAAGCTATCGCCGCTCACGCGTTCAATTGGAACCCACACAAAGAAGCATTGGGAATCACCTTTCGAGATGATGCGCCCTCCTCGAGCCCAGTCCCCAACATCGATGCCTTGGGACCGGTGTGGTACCGCGAAGAAATCGACAGCTCGGGCGCCGCGATTTATAGCTATACCGGATGGTTTGATGGAGGCTATCAACATGCCGCCATTCGACGACATCTGACATTGACGAACCCCAATAATAAATTGATCATCGGCCCGTGGGACCATGGGGGACGACGGCGCATCAGCCCTTACAGCATCGGGCCGGTTCAGTTTGATCACGCCGGCGAACTATTGAAATTTTTTGATTACCATCTCAAAGGCATCCAAACAGGGATTAATCGGGAAAAGCCTATCCACTATTTCACCATGGGCGAGGAGCAATGGAAATCGACCACCTCCTGGCCACCAACGGCAACACCCGTCACATTGCACCTCGCACCAAATTTTGAGTTGCGCGAAGAACCGCCTGCAGACGAACACACACAAGACATCTACAAGGTCGATCCCACAGCCGGGACGGGACGGGAGTCACGCTGGCATACGCTTGTCGGCTTGCCAATCAACGATCCCTATCCCGACAGAATAGAACAAGACAAAAAGTTGTTGGTATATACCTCCGCCCCCCTGGAGGATGACTGGGAAGTCACGGGCCATCCTTCTGTGACCCTGTACCTCAACATCTCAGGCAAAGACGCCACGGTCTTCGCCTATCTCGAAGACGTGAACGAAGAAGGCACCGTCTCGTACGTGACGGAAGGCATGCTCAGGGCCATTCATAGGAAATTGAGCCACACACCCGCCCCTTACCGTGATCCTGTTCCCTACCGAACCTACCTCCAAGCCGATAGCCAACCGATCATTTCTGGGGAGATCACCACTCTAACATTCAACCTGCTTCCCACCTCCTACCTCTTCAAAAAAGGGCACCGAATTCGCTTGGCCATTGCCGGTATTGACAGGGATCATTTTCGGCCATTGCCAGGGCTCTTGCCCTTATTTGGGGTCATAAGAAATAAAATGTCCTCATCCCATCTTACATTGCCCATCGTGAATAATTAGAAGTCCTCATCCACCATTTATTCACAGATACTTGCTGCATTCTACGTAAAAAAATTGCCACAACCATTTGAATACTTGTGAATTTTTAAACAAACTGGTCTTCGTCCACTAAAATTGTGGACAACGTTGTGGATTAGTTTCGTACAACAGAAAATGACTAAGATAGGATGGGATTTTTGACCTAGTTGCCTATTATAAAGGCATTGTGGTTCCGACAGTCACACCACAAAATCCATGGTGGGAAAGACCCTTGCGGGAGGTTACGTAGACCGGATGGGTACACCCTCAATCTGACTTCGAGGGGATGGTCAAAAAGCATGCCCTCGCGGAAACGGGGGGTTCGTCCAATCCTGTCCTGAGTTTATCGAAGGAAAGGCCGCAGCCATGTTGACGTGCGGAGCGTACATGGAGTACGTGAGCACGGCAAAATGGCGACCTGCCTGCGCGCTTGCGCGTTGTAGCGGCTACAGCGCGTACACGAACGCCGCTGGCATGTCTGCCGTAGCCTTGGCGAAGGCTGGCGGCTTTTTTCAACATTCTCAATATTCGCTTTTTTAACCAAACCGGGTAGGATTCGGAAAGGGTTCGCACAAGAATCACTTCCCTGTTTGGGTGCTGAGACGCATGTCTGGCAAGACGCGAGGACTGCGCATACTCCTCGTATGGAAAGGACGACCAACGCTGCCAGACGGGATGGATCAACGCCCAAACAGGGGAAGTGATTCTTGCGCGAGCCCTAACACGCACAAAGAAAAGATACTGACATCTGTGCCTCATCAGGAGAATTGTTATGCCAAAAACATTCATGAGCCTCTTCATCCTTTTATTGAGTGTGGGTTGCCACACCCAGGATGCTCAAGCCAAATTCGGCTGGGCAGATGCAGATATCGTTCTGGACTATGGAGTAGAAGTCGAGCCGGGGGAGAGACAGGTCATCATCGACCAAGCAGAAGTGGGCTATCCATTTCAAGTGGATATCGTGTGGCGACTGCACCCAAAAGACTGCCTCATCCAAACCCTACAAGACCAAGATGGTGACGGCACACCAGAATGGCAAACGCTATCAGATGACCAGCTGTTTCATGGTAACCCTCGGCACGCCATCACCTCCAATATTGAAACCCTGGCTGTCAGCGCAAAAGAAGGAAAGCCCTGTTACATGGATCCACAGAAAGATGAATTCCTCGTGGTCTCCGAAATACAAAACCTCGAGGAAAAGGACACAGCGCCAACATCATCCGTATCACTAGGCATACCACTGGGCGCGCCACTGGGCGCCACCGTGATGGTTCTCCGGGCTACCTCATTTTTTACCCCACAGGTGGTGACCATCAAAGCCGGAGAACGCATCGTCTGGATTTACGCCGATGGCGCGAAGGAGCCACATACCGCAAGGAGTGGAGCATGCCGCGGAACAGATTGCACCGGAGGCGGGAAAAAATTCGACAGCGGCGAAACGCTCAACAAAGCCGGCCACCGTTTTGAACACATCTTTACACACCCAGGAACCTTTCCCTACCATTGTGCCCTACATACCGCCAGCATGATCGGAACCATCATTGTCAAACCATAATTAAAAAGTGAAAAATCTCTGAGCGCTCAGAATAGCGTTCCAGACCTGTGTGAGTTGCAGTAAAAAATGAACTTGCCGTTAAGGCTTATACACTGGGAAGGCTCCCAAATGGTAACCCCATAGCCAAGCTACGGGGAATGGCAAGTGTACTAGGTATTACACTGCCATGGTTCTCGGCCGCGCACGCAGCAGAGCAAGCAAACTGTTAAAAGAAAACAGATCGCACCAGCCTTAAAATGAACTGCTCCACCGCAGCCAGCGAGCATCAAATTTCCAAGATTCGAATTTGCACACGGCACACCGCGGAAATGACACATTTAAATCGAGTCTGACCCTTTTAACTCTCTCTCCCCTTGTTTCGTTTCAGCACATGTTGGACAAATTGTTAAGGTGAGGTTTTGGGCTCATCGTCGCGCGTGAAAGGAGCGATGATGAAACCAACACAGGACACCACAGTTGAAGCGGATAAACTGGTCCGAGCCATCAAACGAGCCACTCGCCGGAAGTTCAGCGCGGAGGAGAAGATTCGGATTGTACTGGCCGGCTTGCGCGGCGAGGACAGTATCGCTGAACGGTGCCGCCGTGAGGGCCTGCACCAGAATGTGTAGTACCGCTGGAGCAAGGAGTTTCTGGAAGCGGGGAAAAAGCGGCTGGCCGGGGATACTGAGCGCGAGGCCAGCCGTGGCGACGTCAGCGAGTTGTGCCAGGAATCCGCTCAGCTCAAGGAAGCCCTTGCCGAAACGATGCTGGAGAACCGGCTGCTCAACAAAAGCGTGCTCGGAACTGGGGAGGGCGCTCTATGAAATATTCGGGCTCTGAAAAACTGGAGATCATCCGCACCGTCGAGGACAGTTCGCTGGGGATCACGCGAACGCTGGTGCCGCTGGGCATTCCAAAAGCCACGTTTTACAACTGGGACGACCGGTACCCGACCGGGGGGGGTGAGGCGTTGGAAGACAGGAAGGCTGTGCCCCCAGCCATCTGGAACAAGGTGCCAGAGGATGTTCGGCAAGCCCTTGTCGAGAGGGCACTTGACCTGTCTGAGCTCTCCCCGCGGGAGTTGGCTGTCAGCTTTACTGACGAACGCCGCTATTTCATCTCTGAAGCCACCGCCTACCGCATCCTCAAAGAGCATGATCTGGTCACCTCTCCAGCCTGGATCGTCATGAAGGCGACAGACCGGTTCGATCAACCGACTATCGCGCTTAACCAGCTCTGACAGACAGACTGCACCTACCTCTCGACCGTGATGGATGATGACTCGCGCTATATCCTGGCCTGGCGGCTGTGTTAGACCATGAGCGCCCCGGATGTCTCCGCCATGCTCAAGGATGCACTAAAAGCGGCAGCCTTAGCCAAAACCCAACGACCTAAACTGCTCAGTGATAACGGGCCGTGCGACATCTCATCGGAATTACAGAACTGGCTGGAAGAGCACGGCATCAGCCACACTCGCGGTAAACCGTATCATCCGATGACGCAAGGCAAGATCGAGCGTTAGCACCGCTCGCTGAAAAACCGCATTCTGCGAGAAAACTA
>JADFRB010000149.1 GCA_022561525.1 Nitrospinota bacterium | reverse complement strand
ACGCGGCTGACGCCGCCATCACGGAAAAGGACGGTTTTTAGAGGTGCCCAAGAGTCTTAGGCCCACCACAAAGATACACGCATTTATGAAACGCTATACTAGTTGGTGCGTATCCCTAATCTATGCTAGAGATACGAAGTGGAAGCGAACTGTTGAATGTAACCAACAGGTAGAGTGACGTGGCGGCGAACAAGAAACAATCTCAGTTGGATAAAGAGACGCTCATCATCATCGTGGTCTTGTGTGTGGCCTTTTTTTGGACCGTCAACCGAATCTTGTCTTCCGATGATTCAAAGCAAGAAGTCGTTGACAAATCGAATGTTGAAACATCAGAGAACGCGACAAAGAAGAAAAAGGTAAACAAAGCCAACATCCCGTTGGCAACAGGCAAGGAGCCCATCGATAAAATTTTTATTCAATCGGGGTGCGCCGTGTGCCATATCATTCCGGGCATTCTGGTGGCCAAAGGGCGAGAAGGACCGAAACTGGAATTGGGCACCAATGCCCCCAAGCGATTAGCCGATCCAAACTATCGAGGGACTGCCCAAACTGAATGGGAGTATGTGCAAGAATCCATTTTGAATCCAGGCGTCTATATCGTGGAAGGCTATCGCGATCGCGTCATGCCCCGCTGGTACGGCCAAAAACTCAGCGCCCGCGCATTGGATAAGATCATTAAATATTTATTGAAGATTGAAGAGGTTTCTTGAAGCCCGGGGAATACGCAATGAACAAGATCCAAAGTTTGGCAACCACTTGGTGCACTGATACCCCCGCTGCGCTTGTAGCGCCGCTGTTATGAAAACGCTGGCCACCATGCTGACTCTCCAGAGCCTTCGCCAGATGGCGGAGATACGGTTCTTTGAGCGTGGGCAAGATTACTTCGATCATGGTCAGGTCGGTCCCCTCACCGAACGTAAGGAGGTTGTCAAAGCCACCGTAACCGGATCGAGCCGACTCTGTCGCGAAAAAATAATGATGCCTATCAGGAAGCCATCGCCCACTTGAAGAAAATTCACCGACTGATGGCAACCTTAAATCGTCAAGGAGAGTTTGCCGGTTACATTCTATCCCTCCGCATCACCCATAGACCCAAACGTAATTTCATGAAACTGCTCGATAAGAAAAAATGGTCTTGGGCGGGGTGAATTCATAAGAAGTAAAGGTCCTGCCTCCCGTCTTTATCACATCTCCATATATCAGGTAGACTGTCTGCCAGTATAAGCCTTATTTTGACGGTGAGGCATAAATACAGTAATATGTTTTTATGCGTACAACCCTTGATTTGCCTGACGATCTTTTAAAACGTGCGAAAATTGCTGCGGTGGAGCGGGGAACAACTCTGCGGGAATTCGTTGGGACGGCCCTGGAGCAGGAGCTTCGTGCGCATCCCAAACGCGCACCGAAACGCAGGAGGGTAAAGTTTCCAATTTTTCCTTCTGCCGCTCCCGGCTCTCTGAAATTGACGAACACGACCATTTCACGCCAAGAAGTTGAAGAAGATGCCCGTCGCCATGGCCTCACTTTGTGATGTCAATGTGCTGGTGGCCCTGCTTCATGCGCGGCATGTCCACTCCGTCCGTGCTGTGGCCTGGTTGGAACAACAGGCCCAACAGGGTTCCGTGTTCGTCTGCCGTATGGCCCAAATGGGGGCACTCCGAATCCTCACCAATCGGCAATGGCTCAAAGAAGAAGTGATGAACGCCGCCGAATTCTGGCGAGGATGGGAAATGCTTCTGAGTGACGATCGATTTACCATGATCAACGAACCTGACAACCTGGAAATGATGTGGAAAAAAATCACCAAGCCTTTTCCGAAAGGGCAAATAGCGGGAACGGATACGTATTTCGCCGCATTTGCGACAGCCATTGGCCATCGATTGGTGACGTTTGATCGAGGATTCCGGCAATATTCGCAACTCGATGTTGACCTCTTGAAGTAGATGAGCTCTCCCCATTCGGTGCTGGCCCCGTGGGAAAAAATATACTTGAAGATTGACGAAGTTTCGTAAACGTGAAGAATTTAGTGAGGAATAAAGAAGGTGCTTATTCCCATAGAAGGAAAACCAAAGGGAAGCTGCCTTTTTTATCCAAAAGCCCAGGACGCAAAATTCAGGATCATCCTTTTTTTGGTATGGCAAGAAAGACAACCAAGTGGGTCCTTCAAGAATTGGAAACCTTAAGAGGAGGAGGCAGACCAGTGAATTGATACAGATCGTTTTGGGGGACCCTCCCTGGAAAAGGTCTTGTGGTGACAAGATTCATTTTTCAAAGGTCAGACAACAATTGCCAGAGAATAAAACGGTTCCTGATACCTTTGCTGTTACACAATTTGAAATAGAGCGTAATAAAATAAGGTGTGGTAAAATTGTTTCTTTGAACAAAAGGGAGCTTACGTAGCATTGACAAGGAAACTTTATATAAAGATTCCCCTGTAATGAGTCCAACCGTTTTTCGAAAAGATGGCTATCGATTCTTTTTCTTTTCAAGGGAGGAGGCTCGAAGACATGTGCATGTATATTCTGGGGAGGGTGAGTGAAAATTTTGGTTAGAGCCGAAGATCGAAATGTCCAGAAACCATGGATTGTCAACCGCCCAACTCAAGAAGATAGAACTCATTATTGAGGAGCATCTCGATGAACTCAAAACAGCTTGGGACTCACACTTCGCCAGTTGAAGTCACTCACGTATCAGGTCACGGCATTTGGCTCCTTGCCGGGGAGCAAGAACTGTTTCTGCCTTATGAAGATTTTCCTTGGTTCAAAGAAGCGGCCATTGGTAAGGTTCTCAACGTTGAACAACCCTCTGCTGATCATTTCTACTGGCCTGATTTGGATGTGGATTTGGGGCTGGAAACCATTGAGCATCCAGAACGGTTTCCACTGAAATCGAAGGCCATTCATTCAGTCAAGAATGAATGATTCCTGGAGCCTTCTTCTATTCCTACGGGTTCCATGAGAGATTTCGTTCCGCTGGTACGGCCAAAAACTCCGCGCTGAGGTATTGGGTAAGATTATTAAATATCTTTTGAGGATTGAAGAGGTGTAGTACTATTTGGAAGCTTTATTTTATCCGAAGGTTAGAGGAGAGGGTTTTTGCAAAGTTCAAGACTCGCCCCCGAACCTCAATATCTACTCAGCCCATGGCAGCCTGGCAGGACATTCAAGAATCGATTCGCAATTGCCGCACTTGCCGGCGTTATGATGGTACTGTATTTACCTCCTTCAAAGAAAATTGGCCAACAATCCCTCAACCTAGCAGAAAGGCCATCCTATTTATTTCAGAAGCCCCTCCCATAGATGGCGGCTTCTGGACCATTCAACCTCGGACGGTGAAACAGGATGACTTGCGCGAGAAGCTCCTTCCCCTGCTCAAGCTGTCGCCATCTGGATCAGATCGTGGGCTCCAATCGTTCTGCGATTCAGGTTACTTTCTGCTTCAATCCTTCCCGCGTCCGCTCAAAAGCAACATCGCCAATATCCGAGTCGAAGAGCTGAAGATTTTGTTGGATCATCCGGTGAATACTCATCTCCAACAGCAAATTGCATTTTTTCAGCCCTTCGCGATTCTGGCCCTCGGCAGGCCGGCATCCGTTGCGATTGCTATGCTCTTTCCTAATTCAATGTTTGCATGATCATTTCAAAATGGAGACTTTCGCACGGTCCAGGGGAAGATCTTCCAAGAATCAAATCTGTCCCTTCTTTCAGCCACCTATCTTCCCTCAGGAAACGGACGGTTTTGGCGACGTTTCTGGGAAAAGCATATCCCTCTCTTTGTTAAAATTGCTCGTGGGGTAAAATGAGAGTTGAAATCCCTGAAGAGCCAAATATTTTATAAAGTGCATGGATGGCTTTCATCAAAAATAATGTACGGAGGCGACAATGGGAAAAGATTGGACATTGATGGTGGTCCCATCTCCCTAAGTTCGACCGGTTTTCTAATAAGGTTGCGCATAGGCAAGGAAGATGGGAAAGGACATGGAAGCCGTTTGGCGGATTTGAGTCCAAAAGTTTCAAAAATTCTTGCTTATCATCTGCTTCTCCTTGCTGAGAAAATGGAATCGAAATAACAATAACTCACTATGGACATGCGCATTACTGTCATGGGAAGCCACTCTCCAGAAGAGCAGGAATTGGAGAAGAAGGGAATTGAACTCACGGGGTTTGAACAGCAATTAGGACAGGGGGAGCTTGAATTAAAAACTCTACAAGCTGAACTCCGGGCCTTTGAACAGCAGTATCTTCGAATTGTGGGAGTAAAGTATGCACGGCTTGACGAGATTGAAGCACATATTGCCGTTTTGCTGAGTAAACAAGTGCCGCAGGATCGAACGAGAGAGGGTGAAGCCACAAGAGCGCGTGCCAAAGCCCAGGAATCATTTCGCGTCACCCGTGAAGCCTTGGCGTCTGATGTCGACACGCACTTTACACCATCTGATGAATTAAAAAAATTGACGCTGTACTCATTTAAAGTTTCAAAATTAGAGCGCGGATGGGACCGATCGCTGAGCAAATTCGTCGCCTTGCGGCTTTGACCCCCTCTTGGTTTCCTCAAGCAGGGCAAACCAGTTCATATAGTTTTGGAGGTATTTCGTTGACACTCCGTTAAATCTCAACATCCACTGTTTCAGACGCGCATGAACGTTGTTGACGTTTTGTATGTGATACTTCTTCTTCACGATTCGCTGGCCCTTGCTGATATTGAGTCCCACGTAATTGAGATTGTAGGCTTTGGCGTAGCTTTTGAAACTGCGGTGGGCATCAGAACACAGCGTGATCTCAGCACCAATGTAGTTGTTAAGCACATCCTCTACGTCAGCCATTGAGATTCTTCCTCTCCCTGCGACGCCTAGAATCACATGACCATTGCGGTCACAGCCAGCAATCACTGGAACCTGCTCATCTGACACGCCTCGCTTCTTCGCTTTCCCTCCACGCCTCCGTGGCTCCCTCCGTGTGGAGACGCTCTTATCGCCTTTTTCCGAAAATAAAAAGAAGGTCTCATCCGTTTCAACGATGCCTTCGAGAACCGAGGTGGCGAGTGGTTCATATTTCTCCAAGAGTCTATGCCTCCAACGAAAGACCGTCGAATTGGCAATGTCCAATTGTGTGGCAGTCTGTCTGACGCTCAGCCCGCCCACCATACACTCGACAAAATCCCGCCATTTGGCAGGATGACGCGTGCCTGAGAGTGGGGAGCGACTGAGTTCGTTGAAGATCCGTGAACAACGACGACAACAAAAGCGCTCGCCAAAACCCATAGGGCCTTATCTTCTCGCTGTTGCAAGAAGGACACCGAATATCGCTGGTGTGTGTATTGTGAGGTCGTTGCTTCTCAGCGGGTCTCTTCTGCCCACCAGAGGTCGTCCCCACTCCTTTTGGCGCTCGACGTTTTAGCTCGGATTGTTCGCGCGCATCCAACTCACCAATGAGTTTCAAGATACGTTGTACCCGACTGGATGGTTGCGGCTGCATCGCCCAAGTGAATAGCACAGAAGACCATATCGTGCAACTTTAAATGAGTACAGCGCCTTAATAATGTATTATGGGGAAATTCTAACATTCCTGCTTTTCCTGCTGACCCGAAACACGGAGCTGTGGGGCAGAGTATTTGAAATAATTCAGAATTGAATCAAGCACTCTGACCCCTTGACCATGTCGAGGCAGCGAGGTCTACAAAACGGTATAGGGCTCGTATTAAAATTCGAAGTTGGGTAAAACGATACCTCTTGTGATTGAAGAACAAGAGCC
>JADFRB010000148.1 GCA_022561525.1 Nitrospinota bacterium | reverse complement strand
GGCAACGTTGCTCGTCCTTTCCATACAGGAGTATGCGCAGTCCTCGCGCCTTGCCAGACAAGTGTCTCAGCACCCAAACAGGGGAAGTTATTCTTGCGCGAACCCTGAGAGTCGGATTTTCTCTTTGAATTCTGTCAGAGAGAACACAAGTAGCGAAGTATACGATTTTTTTTCTCGGATTGATATAACGCCAACCATAGTGAGGCCAAAGACCTACTATACCTACCTGAAACTAGCGCGATTGGTCCGGGCAAGCCCGGGAAATGTATGATACAAGTTTTGATTGCCTGAAACGACTGGAAGAAGGAAAGAGAAATGTGGTATAGCTTTTCTCGTAATTACCAAGAGGAGGAAGCAATGGTAGAATCTCAAGTGACCAAATTTAAAATTGAATTGTCCATGTATGGTGTTGTCGAAGTACTCAAATGGTGTATCGACAAAAATAACGGTCGGATCCCTGGCGTAGACACTACTGTGTTTAAACAAATGCAAGCTGCGGTGAAAGAAAAGCCTGAAAAAGGTGATTATTTCACCTACGACCAGTTCTGGAAAACCAAAAGGGTTTTTGAGTTCACCAAAGAAGAAATGGAGAAGGTCGACGAATGTCTTTACGACATCCCCAACTTTGAAGGCAAGCAAAACCCGAAAGTCCGTTTCATATTTTGGGCTGCCCAAGTTGAGGAGTGAGAACGCCCATTACCCGATTGGCACGAATGACCCGCCTAGGTTGAACAACCTGCCTCACCACCAGTACCATTCTCCGGTGGTGAGGACATGAATGCCAAGTACGAAATTTGTAATACCGTGCGCGATAATGCAGGGCCACAAGCGACCCGTCCAATACAACAGTCCGCTGTAGCAAATCCCCGCCATCATTCCGGCCAGCCAAAGATTATGCTCTAACCCGAAGAGCACCACCGTCGCCGCAAACGATCCAATGGTGAAGGTGCCCAATCGGACCGTTTCAAAATTAGCATTGACAATATAGCGAATCAAAAATGATCGCCAAAACAGTTCTTCCATAATTGGGACGATCACCGAGGCGCCAAATATGCGAATGACTGCCAGGACAATTCCAAGCGTGGGACCCGCTAAAAAAGGATTGTAATCTGATAATTCCCCTTGAATGGCCCAGGGCCAATCCATACGAACCCAAAGAGCGTAGACACCCAGGCCCACTCCCACCGTGACCAAGGCTTCCTGCCAATTCACAAAAATAGGCGACTTCAATTCCTGAAATCGAGACCAGAAAAACACCAACAGGCCGGCGACCACTAGTGTTTTGATTGGGTATGACCATACATCGAAGGTTCCTTCAGCTTCACTGCCAACCAACACCGCACTGAGGCCGATAAACCCCATATAGCCCGCAAATGGAAAGATGCGAGGCCACATGCCGGACTGCGTCTCTGGGGAAGCATCCACAGCAGTGCTAGTTTGAGGCATGGTCATTTTCTCAGTACTCATGTTTCGTTACTCTCAAAATTCAAGGCGAATCCATTTCATAATGGTTGAACACACTTAGCCCGTTTGAAAGCTGGACACTAGGGGTAACATTTAGCGGCACGTGACCCAAAATGGGACACACTACGTTGTTCTTTCGGCTTCTGAGGTTCATTCCTTTATTGTGGACTGTTTGGTAGAGAAGGAAGATTGTGATGTGAATTGAGAGAAGATCAGGCTAATCAGTGATGATCATCCACTACCAAGAAGAATATTGAAGGGAGAAAAGTCGTCGGTGAGAATCAGGCCGGGTTGCCATTGAGGGGATTCTGCTGAGGTTAAAAAGGTGAACACTTCATGCGGCATCTTTCCTTGGTTCAAAAGGCCGATGGTGGCATTCACAAAATCGGGAGAATGCATGTTCAAGGGATTCGAAGACGCGAAAAAGATCACATTTGTCGATCCTTTTTTCGTTCGTAACCATGAGGGGCCAGGGATGCTAAAAGATTCCACATACGGGAACGACGTTTTCATAGTGGTCACCACCGCTTCGGCTCGTCTCCGATCCAACTCCGAACCCGATGAGGCCAGATTGACCGCAATGACCCCTTTCGGAGAAAGGCGGGTACGCAGCTCCGAGAAAAATTCTTGTGTGGTAAGATGAAAAGGGATTTGGTGACGGGCAAACACGTCCACCCAAACAATATCGTATTGTTTCTCGGTGTGCCGCAAAAACACACGGGCATCTTGGACATAGACTTGATGACCATTCCCAGGGGTATATTCGAAAAACTCTTCCGCCGCTTTCACTACGGACGGATCCATTTCCACAACATCCATTTCCAATTTCGGCCAATATTTCTGCAGCCATTTGGCCAATGATCCACCACCATTTCCGAGAATCAACCCTTGCTGGGGGTCGGGGTGAAGCCCAAGCACCGCCATCATCATTTGGCTGTATGGCAACGCCAGTCGAACGGGATCCGGCTGCCACATGATGGCATGGAATGTGTTATCCAAGACTAGAAATCTCAGGCCTTTCTCATCGCGAACGCGCACCTGTTGATAGGGGCTATCTTCCTGATAAATCGCAGGCGGTTGAACCAAGATCGGGTGAAACCCAAACCAAATCGCCATGCTCAGACTGCCTATCACCGGTACCATCACCAACGCTTTGGCCCGACCTGTCCACACCCACCAACACAGTCCAAACACGATTAAGACGACCCCCAATGCCGCAATCAGCTTGAGACTCCCCATCCAGGTGAGCAGGAAAAACGACGTGCCCCACGTGCCAACGAGGCTCCCTATGGTTGAAATCGCTATCATTCTTCCTGTATGGCGACCCAAATGGCCCATGTCTGCAATAGCCAAACGCAGCAACGCAGGGAGGATGCCGCTCAAACAAAATGCCGGGACTGCCAGTAGCACTCCAGCGGCAAAACAAGGCCCCCACCGTGGATCATCGACCCATTGTGAAACGGTAAAGACCACAGGCTGCCCCACTCCAGCCAAAATGAGCGTCCACACTCCCGACCCGAGAAGAAGAACGGTTACCACGATGCCGGGCGATCGCCGATCGGCCAACCATCCCCCCGTGGCATAGCCGGTGCTCATCGCGGCTAACACCACGCCAATCAAAGCTCCCCACACGAAAAGCGACGTGCCAAAGACCGGAGCCAATAATCGGCTGCCCAGGATTTCCAGGGCCATGACCACGCCACCGGTCGTAAAAGCCGTGGCGAAAAACCACCAGCGTGAGCAGGAAGAAAAGGATGTGGTCGAAGGTGTACTCATGGAAGATGCATGAGGCTGGGGAAAAGGAAATTCTGAAGAGTTTCAATCCATGGAGTTGATGAAGATGTATCAAGCACACAAATCCGTAAACCACCAAGATGGGTGGCCCTAATTAAAGACTCAAGACAAACCCAAGGAAAAGATGCTATAGAAAGACTCTTTTGAGTGTCAACGCGACCACGTCTTTCACACGAAAAGGAGTACATAATGGCGAACAAGGACTTTATTTTAGACCTGGGCAAACTCATGATTGGCATTGCGTGGGTTGATGGGAAACTGCATCCAGAAGAAATTAATGCCCTAAAAGAACTCCTCTTTCTACTCCCGGATATTTCCGGCGAGGATTGGAGCCAACTCGAAATCTATATGACCCATGCGGTCACCGACGCGGAACGCCAGGACCTGTTGGACCGGGTATTGAATGGCATTTCCACATCCGGGGAAAAGCAACTGGTACTGGATGCCCTCGAAAAGCTGGTTACCGTTGAAGGCGGGGCAGCCAATGCCGAGGTGATCAAAACGATTCGACAAGATTTGGACACGAAGAATCCAGGCCTGTTGGCGCATCTCCTGAGCCCGTTTCGGAAAACGCTGCAATCTCGGGCCAGCCATTATACAGGCAAGTTCTCTCGCGAAGACCGGATCGAAGATTTCATCAAGAACACAATTTACTTTCAACTGTCTTCAGAATTGGAGGCTCGGGACCACGCCATCAATCTGCCTGAAGAAGAAGTGCGAAAAATATGTTTGGCCGCAGGCTTGATGGCCCATGTGGCCTGGGTGGACAATGAGGTGTGTGATAGAGAACGGGAAGTCATGAGCCTGGCACTCCAACAAATATGGAACATGCCGAAGGAGGAAGCCGACCTCATCACGGAAATGAGTCATGCCCGGATCATGCACGGCCTTGATATCGTTCGGCTCACCTGGGGCTTTTGCAACTACACGACAGTCGATGAACGGAAAGCGTTTTTGAGATGCCTTTTTGCCGTTGCCAACGCAGCCGATCAAACCTCCCATGCGGAGATTGAAGAAATCCGCCACATCGCCAAGGCACTCGAACTCCCACATCAAGAATTCATCAACGCGAAATTAACGATTCCGCGGAAAGACCGGGGAGGATTATAACCCTAGGTGTTTAGTTCCACAGTCTTCTGAAGTACGATATGGAAAACTTCAGGAGGTGGATTTATTATGGGCAGTCTACACCATGCTCATGCCACGACCACGGTTCGAGTCCGAAAAGACATACAGAACTCTTCAGCGACATTCGCTTTCTTAGCAGCCCGCTCTCACATCAATCCAAAGACGGTGTGGCACTGGAAACACGCGGGGCGCGTCGAAGACGCCAAGAGTGGTCCCCGCGTCCGCGTTCAAGCGTGCTCGCCCCCGAAGAAGAACACGTGATCGGTGAGTTTCGGCGCCTGACTTGATTTGCTTTGGACGACGTCTATATCTCGCTCAAGCCACACATGCCGGCGCTGACCCGCTCGAACCTGCATCGCTGTCTGGTGCGGCACGGGCTGAACCGGCGAGTCCCCGAAGAGAACACACGGCCCGGCGGACCGAAAAAGAAGAAATTCAAGGACTACGACATTGGCTATGTGCATATCGACATCACGGATATCTCCGGAGAAGTTGCAAAGGCTCAAGCACTCAACGAAACCAATAATGTCCTTGAAGCGGTGCGGCAATGTTCGGTCTCACGCCTGATTTTTACGAGTACCTTGACGACCATCGGATTTCCCGCGGAGTCAGGCCAACTGGCCGATGAAACCTGTCCCTTCAGCACAACCTTTCCCAATAATCCCTACCTTATGGCCAAAATCGCTATGGAAGAAGCCGTGCTCCAAGCCTCCCGGAATGGGGTGCCTGCGGTCGTGTTGAATCTAACGGCCTTTTTCGGCCCCTTTGATAGCAAACCAACGAGTGGCATTCAATTATTATGATCGTGAAGCGGCAGATGCCGGGCTATATCAACGGCCCCACCAATGTGATGGATGTGCGGGATGTGGCCATAGCTCACATCAATGAATGCTGCGGAACGGGGTCGGATCGGAGAGCGTTATATTGTCGGCAACTGGAACACCTCTCAAAAAGCCCTCAACGAACTCATCGCCAAGGTCGCGGGCGTCCCGGCCCCGAAAGTCCCCGTTCCATTTTTCGTGGCTCGTTTTGGTTCAAAACTCGGGGACTGGGCGTCTCGAACTCTTCTCCACCAAAACCACCCATCCCGGGTTTTTTTGTTGAAGTGTTCAAACATTTTCAACACTACAATTGTTCCAAGGGATTGGTTGAATTGGCCTATCCCCAGAGTCCTATCGAGCCGGCTATACGGGAGTCGTTAAACTGGTTTCGGGAAAATGGGTAGGTGTGAAATGAAATAAGGCGCTTGTGTTCTTTTGGGCACCTCTAAAAACCGTCCTTTTCCGTGATGGCGGCGTCAGCCGCGTGCTCATATCCTCATGTATTCGCCCATACACTCCGGTTTTCCGCGCGCGGCTTCCTTGCCCTCACA
>JADFRB010000147.1:4771-5843 GCA_022561525.1 Nitrospinota bacterium | reverse complement strand
TCTTCATCATCGAGGGGCTCAGGGGTGTGATCCCTGTACTGGTGCTGGCGCCGGGATCCTCATGCAGGTTTCGCATGAGTTTTTTCGTCGAGCAGCAGCGGATATCGGGATTACGCTTCCCGAATCTGGGGGCTACGGAGTTGGTATGGTGTTCCTCCCACAAGATGAGCCGTTGCGCCGTCAGTGCGAAGGGCTTTTTGAAACAATTATTCTTGAAGAAGGCGTGCGGTTTTTAGGCTGGCGTGATGTGCCGGTCAAGCTTGAACACGTTGGGGATCAGGCCAAGCAAACCCTCCCGTACATCCGGCAATTCTTTATCGCTCGAGACATTTTGAATGAAGCGCAATTTGAGCGGAAGCTCTATGTCGTGCGTAAGTGCATTGCTCGCGCGATTCGGGAATCGGCGTTGGTCGAGCGTGGCAAGGTGTACATCTGCAGCCTGTCCGCGAATACGATTGTCTATAAGGGCATGCTGTTGCCGGAACAGTTAGGTCACTTTTTTTCGGACTTGGAAGATTCCAGCATGGTGACGGCGCTTGGATTGGTGCATTCGCGGTTTAGCACGAACACCTTTCCCACATGGACTCTGGCTCATCCCTATCGGTATACGGTGCACAATGGCGAGATCAATACGCTCCGTGGCAATGTCAATTGGATGCGTGCCCGACAAGGTCGATTGCAGTCGGACTTGTTTGGGAAGGATCTCGAAAAGCTGTATCCGATCATCTATGAAAACCAAAGCGATTCCGCCTGTCTGGACAACGCGGTCGAGTTTTTGGTGATGGCGGGGCGATCGTTGCCCCACGCGATGATGATGCTCATCCCGGAACCGTGGGTCGGGAATCCTAGTATGAGCCTAGAGCGGCGCGGGTTTTACGAATATCACGCCGCGATGATGGAACCCTGGGATGGTCCGGCGGCCGTTGCGTTTACGGATGGCAAGCTTATTGGGGCGACGCTCGATCGGAATGGGTTGCGGCCCTGTCGCTATCAAGTCACCACGGATGATCTGGTTATCCTAGCGTCTGAAGCCGGCGTGCTTCCAATCGAGGCGAAAAACATTCGTGAGAAA
>JADFRB010000147.1:0-4761 GCA_022561525.1 Nitrospinota bacterium | reverse complement strand
CTCCAACCTGGACGGATGTTTGTCGTGGATATGATTCAGGGCCGAATTATCGACGATGAAGAAATCAAAGCCGATATTGTCGGGCGTAAACCGTACCGTTCCTGGCTGACCCAACATCGCGTGTCGTTGGATGAACTCCCCGAGCCATTGAGTGTGCCTCAACCGGACCACCAAACTCTCCGTCAACGACAACAGGTATTTGGTGTTACCATCGAAGAGCTCAAGATGGTGCTTTCGCCAATGGCTATTAATGGCGAAGAGCCGACGTCTTCGATGGGGACCGACACGCCGTTAGCGGTTCTCTCGGATCGTCCTCAGCTGCTCTCGAAGTATTTCAAACAACTCTTTGCACAAGTCACGAATCCACCTATCGATCCAATTCGTGAACAGCTCGTGATGTCGCTGGTCACGAACATAGGCCCCAAACCGAACCTGATTGCGGAAACGCCGGAAGCGTGCCGTCGCATTAAAGTCCGGCAACCGATTTTGACGAATGCCGAGTTGCAGAAACTCCGTGAGTTCGAAGACCCCAATTTTGCTAATAAAACGTTGTCTATGTTGTTCCGCGTGGCTGAAGGCCCGGATGGCTTGGGGGCTGCGGTGGATCAGCTCTGTCAGGATGCGTCCAAAGCCATCAAGGACGGGTATAAATTTTTGATGTTAAGTGACCGCGGGGTTAATGAAGAGTGGGCTCCGATTCCCAGTCTCTTGGGAATCGCGGCGGTCCATCATCATTTGGTGCGTGAGGCCACACGGACCGAGGTGGGGTTGATTCTTGAAACCGGTGAGCCGCGCGACGTGCACCATTTCGCCTGTTTGATAGGGTATGGTGCTGGCGTGGTCAACCCCTACCTGGTGTTTGAAACCTATGTGGATTTGGAACGTGAAGGGTATTTGCCAGAAGGAGTGGATGCGGAGACAGGCTCGGAAAAATTTATTAAAGCCATCAACAAGGGGTTACTCAAGATCTTTTCCAAGATGGGAATTTCTACGATTCAGTCTTATTGTGGCGCACAAATTTTCGAGGCAGTGGGACTGCGCCAAGAACTCGTGGATCTGTACTTCACGGGAACGGCCTCGCGTGTTGAAGGCATTGGCATGCGGGAAATTGGGGAAGAAACGTTGCGTCGGCATTCCGTGGCCTATCAGCCCGCGCCCATACAGCAACTCGATTTCGGGGGCGAGATTCACTACCGCATCCAGGGGGAACATCATAATTGGAATCCGGAAACCATCTTGAAATTACAGCACGCCACACAAGCTAATGATGCCAAGACCTACGAAGAGTTTTCTGAGCTGGTCAATAACGAGAGTACACGTCGCTCCAACCTTCGTGGATTGCTTGATTTCAAATTCGCGCCTGAACCCGTTCCCATTGAAGAAGTTGAGTCAGTGAAAGATATCGTGAAGCGTTTTACGACTGGCGCGATGTCCTATGGCGCAATTAGCAAAGAAGCGCATGAAACCCTGGCGATTGCCATGAACCGCATTGGTGGTAAGAGTAACACCGGCGAGGGCGGGGAAGATGCCGCGCGATTCGTGCCGTTGCCGAATGGGGATTCGAAGAATTCCTATATCAAACAAGTGGCCTCTGGGCGTTTTGGAGTCACCGCGAATTATTTGATTCATGCGAAAGAGCTGCAAATCAAAATGGCGCAAGGCGCCAAGCCTGGTGAAGGGGGACAACTGCCCGGTCATAAAGTGGACGACGCCATTGCCACGTTGCGGTTTTCTATGCCAGGTGTGGGACTGATTTCTCCGCCGCCTCATCATGATATTTATTCGATTGAAGATCTCGCACAACTTATTTTTGATCTCAAGAATTCGAACCCTGAGGCGGATGTGTCGGTGAAGTTAGTGTCCGAGGTTGGTGTGGGCACGGTGGCTGCGGGGGTGTCTAAAGCGCATGCGGATAAAGTGTTGATCAGTGGCGACTCTGGCGGGACTGGCGCGTCGCCACTGTCCTCGATCAAATATGCGGGAATTCCCTGGGAGCTGGGGTTGGCTGAAACGCATCAGACGCTGGTGCTCAACGATCTTCGGGGTCGCATTCGTGTCGAGACGGATGGGCAATTGAAAACTGGGCGCGATGTCGTGATTGCCGCAATGCTTGGCGCCGAAGAATTTGGATTTTCCACCGCACCGTTGATTGTAGAAGGCTGCATCATGATGCGGAAGTGCCATCTGAATACTTGCCCGGTGGGCGTGGCCACGCAAGATCCCGAACTTCGCAAACGTTTTACCGGTCAGCCTGATCATGTGGTGAATTATTTCTTTTTTGTCGCAGAGGAAGTCCGGCAACTGATGGCCAAACTCGGATTCAAAATATTTACCGATATGATTGGCCGAGTCGATAAACTCAAGGTAGAAAAGGCTCTCGACCACTGGAAAGCCAAAGGATTGGATCTGTCGCTGTTGCTGTGGAAACCTGAGGTCGGACCTCATGTGAAAACGTTTTGTGTTGATTCTCAGGACCATGGCCTGGATAAAGTGATGGACAATAAACTGGTTGAGCTGTGCCAACAGGCTATTGAGCGAGGAGAGAAGGTGGTCTGTGATTTGACCATTCACAATACGGACCGCACGACCGGGACGATGTTATCCAGCCACATCGCCAGAAAGTACGGAGAGGAGGGTCTTCCGCCTGATACCATCACGCTGAATTTTACCGGATCAGCCGGTCAGTCATTTGGCGCGTTTGTTTCGCAGGGCATTACCCTAACACTCGAAGGCGAATCGAATGATTATCTTGGCAAAGGTCTGTCAGGTGGAAAAATTATTGTCACGCCACCGAAGGGCTGTACGTTCAAACCGGAAGAGACGATTTTGATCGGGAACACCTCACTCTATGGCGCCACCAAAGGGGAATGTTATTTTTACGGCATGGCAGGAGAACGCTTTGCCGTGAGAAACAGTGGCGTGCGTGCGGTGATAGAAGGCACGGGTGATCATTGCTGTGAATACATGACCGGAGGTGTCGTGGTGGTGTTAGGGTCAACCGGTCGGAATTTTGCAGCAGGGATGTCTGGTGGCGAAGCCTATGTGTTGAACGAGAATGGAAAATTTGAATCTCGCTGCAATCTTGGGATGGTGGAATTGGAAAAGGTGGTGGCTGCCGAAGATATGCACACTTTGAAGACGCTCATTGAATCGCATGTGAAATATACGGGGAGTCGAAAGGCCAAGATGATTCTCGGTTCATGGACGAGCATGGTAGCCAAATTCGTAAAGGTGATGCCCGTAGATTACAAACGCGTGTTAGCTGAGCGAAAAGCTGCAGCACAGAAGGCCAGTCGGAAGGAAAAAGTGGTGGCCTATGGGTGATCCCCGAGGGTTCGTGAAATTTTCCAGAGAAGGTCCCACCCGGCGTCCGGTCGAACTGCGCGTTCTGGACTGGAACGAGATGTATGAACCCTTTTCAGAAGACAAGCTTCGAAACCAGGGTGGCCGGTGCATGGATTGTGGCGTGCCATTTTGCCAGAGCAACAACGGCTGTCCCGTCGTCAACTTGATCCCGGAATGGAACGATCTGGTCCACCGTGGTCGTTGGAAGGATGCACTCAAGGCGCTCCATGCCACGAACAACTTTCCTGAATTTACTGGTCGGTTGTGCCCCGCGCCATGCGAATCCGCATGCGTGCTTGGCATCAATGCCGATCCCGTGTCTATCCGAGTCGTGGAATGGAACATTATCGATCGTGGGTTTGATGAAGGCTGGATTGATCCGGTCATGTCAGTGGTCAAAACCGGAAAGAAGGTCGCTGTGGTGGGATCAGGGCCGGCAGGGTTGGCTGCTGCTCAGCAACTGGCTCGAGCCGGACACAGTGTGACGGTGTATGAAAAAGCTGACAGGATCGGCGGGCTTCTGCGTTACGGCATCCCGGATTTTAAAATGGAAAAGTGGGTCATCGATCGACGATTGGATCAAATGAAAGCCGAAGGCGTGCAATTCGAAACCAGCGTGAATGTGGGTGAGGATGTCACGGGAGAGGACCTGGCCCGGCAGTTTGATGCGATCTGTCTCGCCCTGGGGGCGGAACAACCGCGTGACCTCCCGGTACCGGGCAGGGAACTCAATGGCGTCCACTTTGCCATGGAGTATCTCATCCAGCAAAATAAATCCAATGCAGGCGATTCCCTTTCTGTGGAGCAAATTACCGCCAAAGGGAAGAAGGTTATTATTATTGGCGGTGGCGACACAGGATCAGACTGTCTTGGAACCGCGCACCGTCAAGGGTGCATCGATGTGCATCAATTCGAATTGTTGCCCGAACCGCCCCCTCTGCGTGCGGAGTCCACGCCGTGGCCACTCTGGCCCATGCAATTGCGCACCTCGCATTCCCACGAAGAAGGTTGCGATCGACAATGGAGTGTTTCAACCACCAAGTTCTCCGGCGAAAATGGCCAGGTCACCAAATTGCACGGGCATCAGGTCTCGTTTGAAGCAGGAAAATTTACATTAGTCCAAAGTACGGAATTTGACATGGATGCGGATTTGGTGTTGTTGGCCATGGGCTTTACGGGGCCGGTTAAAAATGGATTGCTCGACAGTCTCGGTGTGAACTATGAGGCACGAGGTAACGTCTCGGTGGATGAAAATTTCATGACCAGCAAAGACGGTATCTTTGCCGCGGGTGATACCAAGCGCGGGGCATCTCTGATTGTCTGGGCAATTGCTGAAGGCCGGAAAGCTGCTGTTGGTGTTGATATCTACCTGCAGGCAGGAAAGAGTTTAGCTGCCCCGCGTTCTTGATGTCTCTG
>JADFRB010000146.1 GCA_022561525.1 Nitrospinota bacterium | reverse complement strand
CGTGCCATTTTCATGCTCTGCCATCCGCCGCTTAATGTCCTTTGTGATACCGGTATACAGGGTATTGTCGGAACACTCTAAAATATAGACAATCCAATTCATTTTTGTAGGGATTACGCTGTGCGCTCCACACATTCAATCAGCCAAGTCTAGCTTAAGTTGACAATACCCTCGAAACTCATTATTTAAGAGGAGCATTCCAGGTCTTGACCGCAGGGTATCCTCGATAGTAGCTGAGGATATTGAGCGTGCCAGTATCAAGAAGGAAGTTTCGGCCAGCAGTGGCAGGAAGATCCAGCCAACGGGCCACCAGTACTCGAAGGATATGCCCGTGGGCAAAGAGGGCGACAACACCCCTGACCGACCGAACCTTTGCAATCACGCGATCTGCCCGTGCACCAATCTGTTCAGGGGTTTCACCACCAGGTGCTCCATCATTAAAAACCAACCAACCCGGTACCGTTTCATGTATCTGCCGAGAGGTAATGCCCTCGTATTCACCATAATTCCATTCCATTAAATTGGTGTCGACGTCTGCTTGATCCCCTAGTCCTGATAACTTACAGGTTTCCCTCGCTCGCTGGAGCGGGCTAGTGAGCACCAGGGCAAATGACTCCTTTGCCAAAACTGGCTGTAATAACTTCGCCAGTGTTCTCCCATTCTCAGTCAAGGGAATGTCTGTGACCCCGGTATGTTGTCCGTTCAGGCTCCACTCGGTTTCCCCATGCCTGATGATATACACAATCTGTTCGTTGTTCTCCATAGGTTACCCTTTGTCAATTGAATGCCCTAGAAAGAAACCCGTACCCGCTCTAATGAGTTTCGAGTTCCGGGTGAGGGAAGCGAAATTTTTACACAGAACGAACACGGCACCTACATTTTCCCCTTTGCAGTCTATCTAATCGTTAAACGAATTGGCTACACTATTTACTCTTGAACAGAAGAGATGATAAAAACCCAACTCCGTGTGTACTATTCCACGAGTGGGTAACCCGTGAAGGAGCTATCTATGAGCAAGAATCCAATCACACGAGAAAAATATGATGCTGTCCTCTTTGATTTGGACGGCGTGATTACCGCTACGGCAAAATTGCATGCCGCTTGTTGGAAAAAGATGTTCGATGAATACTTAGAAAAACGTGCCAATCAAAAAGGAGTACCCTTCACACCATTCGAGATAGCGACGGATTATAAACTGTATGTCGATGGCAAGCCACGATTTGACGGGGTCCGAGATTTTATAAAATCACGGGACATCAACCTTCCTGAGGGTACGCATGACGATTCACCAGAGACGGAGACCGTGGGGGGACTGGGAAACCGCAAGAATGAATTGATCAACGAACTCATCAACTCCGTTGGTGTCGATGCCTATGAAGGAACCATTGCACTGGCCCGTCAGGTTGTGAATGAGGGCATCAAGATTGCCGTAGTGACATCAAGTCAAAATTGCGACGCGGTATTGAAGGCTGCCAAAATCGACGACCTTTTCAAAGTTCGAGTTGATGGTAACACCATCCAGGAGCAACATCTTTCCGGAAAACCTGCCCCGGACTCCTACTTGGAAGGTGCCAGGCGTTTGGGCGTTGACCCTAAAAGGACCGTCGTCATCGAAGATGCGATCTCTGGTGTTCAATCCGGCCGCAATGGAAATTTCGGTCTCGTGATTGGGGTTGATCGAAAAGGCAATGCCGATGAGCTCAAAGAAAATGGGGCCGATATTGTGGTGAAGGATTTGGGAGAGTTTTTGTAGTCATATATTTGTATTCATATAGACGATTATCCAACAAAAAGGTCAATTATCATGATCCACCATGAACGCGTCAAACCCGATCATCATGTCTATCCCCCTGATGAATGGAACATAATCGAAAAGAAGTTCAATCCCAATTTCTTAGCACAGGCAGAAACCATGCTTGCTGTAGGAAACGGATATCTGGGAATGCGGGGGTGCCCTGAGGAAGGCGGGCCGGCCGGTCAAGAAGGAACCTTTATCAACGGCTTGTACGAATCCTGGCCCATTGTGTATGGGGAAGAAGCCTACGGGTACGCCAAGACCGGCCAAACGATTGTCAACGCAACAGACACGAAAATTATCAGGCTCTATGTAGACGATGAGCCCTTTTGGCTACCCAATGCGAATCTACTCAGTTACGATCGTCGGCTGAATATGAAAGCCGGGATGCTTGAGCGAGAAATCTTGTGGGAAACGCCTTCAGGGAAGCAGGTGCTGATTAAGTCTCAGAGACTGGTCTCATTTCAGCATCGCCACCTGGCAGCCATCTCCTATGAAGTGACTGTTCAGAACGCTCACGCTCC
This sequence comes from Nitrospinota bacterium, assembly GCA_022561525.1. Lineage (GTDB taxonomy): Bacteria > Nitrospirota > Nitrospiria > Nitrospirales > UBA8639 > Nitronereus. The sequence goes on along the minus strand of JADFRB010000146.1, from coordinate 3,533 downwards.
GGTGGTGATTGCCTCGCAATTGGTCACCACGCACCGGCAGAATTCCAAAGACGATAATGACCCTCGCAAGGCCAAGGCGTTCAAAGACAAAGTCCTTCATCCACTCATGAACGTTGTTCAAGATCGTCGTGTGGTTCTCTGCCATTCCACGAAAAACAGCAAGATGATGCTTGGCTGCGGGATTGATCATACTTTGGAAACCGAATGTCCCTATTCGTATAAAGGCGAAAGCTCCGAGGAATTTGGACAGGTTGTCTTTACCGTTGAGGCCCAACCGGGCCAATCCATTCACCTGACGAAGTACATGGCGTATCACATCTCGCATACGGCTTCCTTTGAGGAAATTGATGATCGAGTTGAACGAACCCTGGAGCGTGCGGTCACCATGGGGTTTTCATCTTTGCAGATTGGTCAACAAGAATACATGGACGAGTTCTGGCGAAGGAGTGACATACAGGTAACCGGTCTTAGCGAGTCCAGGATAAAACGGTCAAACGTAGAGATTCAACAGGCCATTCGCTTCAATCTCTTTCACATTCTTCAGGCGGCAGGGCGGGCCGATACGACCGGAGTGGCCGCAAAAGGGCTCACGGGGCAGGCCTATGAAGGACACTACTTTTGGGATACTGAAATCTACGTCATGCCTTTTCTCATTTATACGAATCCACGGATGGCCAAAAACTTGCTGAGCTACCGATACCGCCTGCTGGACAAGGCAAGAGCGCGCGCCAGAGAATTAAGCATCAATGGAGCCATGTTTCCGTGGAGGACAATTAATGGCGACGAAGCTTCGGCATACTATGCCGCGGGGACGGCCCAGTATCACATCAACGCCGACATCATGTATGCCCTGAAGAAGTATGTGAATGCAACGGGTGATGAAGAGTTTCTGAAAGAATATGGAGCAGAAATGCTGGTTGAAACAGCTCGCCTGTGGGCGGATCTTGGGTTTTTCTCTGAGAGGAAGGCTGGCAAATTTTGCATCAATGGGGTCACGGGACCTGATGAATATAATACCGTCGTGGACAATAACGTGTTTACCAACCTGATGGCGCAGGGAAACCTTCGATATGCAGTGGAAACTATGGAGTGGCTTCGGGAGAAAGACCCGAATGCCTTCGCCATTGTTAAGAATAAAACCCAGCTAGATCTTGCCGAGATCGAAGAATGGAAAACCGCTGCAGACAACATGTATATCCCTGTCGATGAAAGGTTGGGTATTCATCCGCAGGACGATAGTTTCTTGGATAAAAAACGGTGGGACTTCGAGAATACACCACCGGAAAAGTATCCATTGCTTTTGGCTTTCCACCCCTTAACTATCTATCGGCACCAGATCATCAAGCAAACTGATGTGGTGTTGGCCATGTTTCTGCACGGTGAAAACTTTTCCCTGGAACAAAAGAAGCGCAATTTTGAGTTTTACGACCCCTTAACGACAGGTGACTCCTCGCTGTCATCCTGTATTCAAAGCATCATTGCGATGGAAATTGGAGAGTTCGATAAAGCAGTATTGTATGCCCGAGTGGCCCTGTTGATGGATCTTGCTGATGTGGGAGGAAACGTCAAGGATGGGTGCCATATCGCATCAATGGGTGGCACCTGGATGACCATGGTATATGGTTTTGCAGGGATGCGTGATTATGATGGAGTCTTAACGTTTCGACCCAGGAGACCACCGGATGGTGAGGGAATCATGCGAATCCCCTTAACCATGCGTGGACAGAGGATTGAGGTGGAAATCGATGCCGAGGCGCGCACGGTGAAGTATTCCTTGCGCGAAGGCGAGGGACTCATGCTCCGTCATGAAGAAGAGGAAATTCACCTGACGAAGGATGACCCAACGGCAACGCGTACGATGGGTGAGGATTCTTGAGTTCTCTTAGGAGGTGTAGTCCATAAGCACGTAGCACCCAATCGGATTAAAGCGAAATGCGTATTCTTGTTCTCAATTGTGGAAGTTCTTCTCTGAAGTTTCGTCTCCTTGATCTTGGGAAAAAAACAGAGGGCGTGAATCGAGTTCTGGTCAACGGTGCAGTCAAGGGCATTGGTGGAACTGGCACTCTTGAATTCAGTGCGGAAGGGCAAGCAGGATCGAAAATCAGCAAACCTGTTTCTGATCATGCCCACGCCATCCAATGGATGTTTGAGGGCCTCGGAAAGTTACCCGGAGGAGAGAACCACACTGTTGGGCTTTCGCAGGTAGATGCTGTGGGGCACCGGGTGGTCCATGGTGGGGAAAGATTCTCCGCCTCCATCTTGATTGATGAGGCGGTGGAAAAGGAAATTGAGGGGTTAAGTGAATTGGCGCCCTTGCATAATCCAGCGTGTCTAGCTGGGATTCGAGGTGCCAAAGCAACGTTGGGTGATAGGGTTCCCATGGTGGCGGTATTTGATACAGCCTTTCACCAAACCATGCCGGCGGTAGCCAAGACCTATGCCCTCCCACATGAGATGGCTTCCCGACACGGGATTCATCGATATGGGTTCCACGGCATTGCCCATGCATCCCTTCCCGATGGGTACGCAAAGTTCAAGGGCAAAGCACCCTCTTGTATGTCGTCAGCATAATTGGGACACAGGGCCTAAGAAACTAAGGTGGTGTTCTGGCTCTGTGGATTGATATTACGCAGTCTTCCTTTCACGCGCGACGATGAGCCAAAAACCTCACCTTAACAATCCCCCCCTATTTGTCCAACATGTGCTGAAACGAAACAATGGTCGCAAAAATGATCCTTTTTGCAACCATTTTCAAATCTTAATGAAATCAATTGGTTGTATGTTGCAGAATATTGTTGCATAATTATTCCATGAAAATCGGATATGCGCGGGTCTCAACAGAGGAACAAAATCTTCATCTTCAACGCGATGCTTTAAAGAAAGCCGGCTGTGCCAAAATCGTCACGGATAAAGGAGTCAGCGGAAATAGTAATAAACGGGACGGCTTGGACCGAGCCCTTAAACAGATAAAAAAAGGTGACGTGCTGGCGGTGTGGAAACTCGATCGACTAGGACGTTCCCTCAAACATTTAATCGAGTTGATTGAAACCCTTCGGGAAAAGGGAGCCGGATTTCAAAGTTTATCAGACGGGATTAACACGACGACCGCCGGAGGGAAGCTTGTTTTTCACATCATGGGAGCCCTGGCCGAGTTTGAACGATCGTTAATTATTGAACGCACCAAAGCTGGATTAGCAGCCGCTAAACGCCGAGGGAAATACCCTGGTCGTCCTCAATCACTCACTCCTCAACAAATCAAACACGCTAGAAAAATGCTGGAGCGTGGGGAAGAAACCACGGGAAGTGTTGCCGCATTATTTAAGGTGGATCGCACTACCATCTGGCGGGCCTTGCAAAAAACTTAAAATTTACTGAAAGGAACTGTATGTCGTCAGAACAATTTGGACACAGGGCTTAAGAACATAAGGTGGTGTTCTGGCTCTGGATGTTGATGTTAAGCGGTCTTCCTTTCAAAGTACAACTGTTTGCGGAATTGTAAGGTTTTCTCCTTGATTTTGCGCCTGTGCCCGAAC
>JADFRB010000145.1 GCA_022561525.1 Nitrospinota bacterium | reverse complement strand
AGTTGGGGATATTTCATACCCTCTTTTTTTCGAGCGACTAGCGACCAGCAACGAACAACAAGTATGGAGGTTCCTGTGCCCGCTCAGTTGATTGACGGAAAAGCACTCGCTCAAGACATTCGTCAGAGTATTGCCCAGGATATTGAGGCGTTAGTGGGGCGGACTGGAGTTCGTCCCGGTCTTGCCGTGGTCCTTGTGGGCGATGATCCCGCCTCCGCCGTCTATGTTCGGAATAAAAAGAAAGCCTGTGATATGGCGGGATTGTATGTGGATGACCACACCCTTCCCGCTACGACCACGCAAGAAGAACTGCTCAAGCTGATTCGCCAATTGAATGCCGATCCGAAGATCCACGGCATCTTGGTCCAGCTTCCGCTTCCCCCTCAAATCGATAGCCAAACAGTGTTGAACGCCGTGTCGCCGGATAAGGATGCCGATGGGTTTCACCCCTATAACATTGGCAGGTTGGTGGCGGGTGACCCGTTGTTTGTGCCGTGTACCCCAAAGGGCGTGATTCGGATGATCGAGTCCACCGGACAAGCCATTGAGGGAAAACGAGCGGTGGTGTTGGGGCGCAGCAACATCGTCGGGAAGCCGGTCGCGATATTATTGATGCATCGGCATGCCACGGTGACAATCTGTCATTCGCGAACACAAGATTTACCAGGGATATGCCGGGAAGCGGATATTCTCGTGGCGGCTATTGGAAAAGCACAATTTGTCAAAGCTGATATGGTCAAGCCCGGTGCCGTGGTGATTGATGTGGGCATCAATCGGTTGGGTGATGGCCGGTTAGTCGGCGATGTGGATTTTAAACCCGTCAAGGAACGGGCCGGCTGGCTTTCACCGGTTCCAGGCGGGGTGGGCCCCATGACGATCGCCATGTTGCTGGCCAATACGGTGGAAGCCGCAACGCGTGTCACGAAAGGATAAAAACCACGAAGCCGAAATGAATGACGGACGACACACATTGCGGCGATCCTTGGAACAGGGAGAGTTCGCCATCACCGTTGAAATGAATCCTCCCAAGGGCACAAATGTTTCGGCCTTACTCGAGACCGCCAAGGCCTTGGTCGGCCATGTGCATGGCATCAATGTCACGGATAACACCGCTGCGGTGATGCGCGCGAGTTCGGTCGCTGTGTCGCGGCTGTTGTTTGAGCAGGGGCATGATCCGGTTTTGCAAGTGACCTGTCGGGACCGAAACCGAATGGGGATTCAGTCGGACTTACTGGGCGCACATCTTCTAGGCATTCGCAATGTGCTGTGTTTGACCGGGGATAGCCCACAAGTCGGGGATCACAAAGAGGCCAAACCCGTGTATGATATGGATTCCGTTCAGGTCATGCGGACCATCGGTTTATTGAATCAAGGACGAGACATGGCTGACAAACCATTAGATGGCGCCACGGATTTTTTTATTGGCGCTGCGACGGCTCCGGGGGTTGACTCTGCTGAAATCATGCATCAGAAATTGAGTGCGAAGGTCCAAGCCGGTGCACAATTTTTTCAAACACAAGCCGTGTATTGTTTCGATTCGTTCAAGGGCTTTATGTTGGAAGCGCGGCGATACCCCTGTAAGATCTTGGCCGGGGTATTAGTTCTTCGCTCCCTGAAAATGGCGGAATATTTGAACGCGAATATCCCGGGGATCGATGTTCCCGAAGAACTCTTATTGGAGATGAAGGATGCCAGAGGGTCTCATGAAGCGGATGTTGGCGTGGATATTGCCGTACGCCTCATTAAAGCGGTTCGTCCGTACTGCGATGGTGTCCATATTATGCCTGGCCGTTTGGGCGATCGAGTACCCGAGATTATTCGAAAGGCGGAATTGAACTGATGACGGTGCCGGAGTTCCAACGCCAAAAGGAAAAAGGAAAGAAACTGGTCGTGGTCACGGCCTACGATGCGTTGTTTGCACGGATCGTGGAACAAGCTGGCATCGAAGCGATTCTGGTTGGGGATTCCCTTGGTGTGGTGGTTCAGGGAAAACAGGACACGCTGTCTGTGACCATGGAGGATATGATCTATCATACCCGACTCGTCGCTGGTGCACGGGAACAGACTCTGGTCATCGCCGATATGCCGTTCATGTCATACCAAATCAGTGTCGAAGAGGCCGTCCGGAATGCCGGACGTCTGATTCAGGCTGGAGCTGGAGCGGTGAAGCTGGAAGGCGGAATCCCCATGATCGATCGTGTGCAAGCACTCACGCGAGTGGGCATTCCCGTGATGGGGCATATTGGGATGACGCCTCAGTCCGTCAATCAGTACGGTGGATACAAAGTGCAGGGTCGGGACGAAAATCATGCGGAGGCTTTGCTGGCCGATGCTCGGGCGTTAGAAGCCGCGGGGGCCTTTTCACTCGTACTCGAAGCCATGCCGGCTGATCTTGCGAAAACAATCACCCAAGCGGCCTCCATCCCAACGATTGGGATCGGCGCGGGACCTGATTGTGATGGGCAAGTGTTGGTGCTCTATGACCTTCTTGGACTCTTTGACGATTTTACCCCGAAGTTCGTGAAGCCGTATGCCCACTTAAAAGCCGATGCCCTTCAAGCCCTTCGCCGATTCAAAGAAGAGGTGGAATGCCAAAAATTTCCCTCTGATCTCGAAAGTTATCACTAAAACCCTGTGTCTCTTTTTTTTAGATTTTTTTGCATGCGTGAACGAATGATTTCGACCATTCCACATTGGCGGCTTTAAGTTGTCGTTCTATTGACAATTCACCAAACGGAGCCTAACATTCATCTCCGGTTGGCTCTGACTTTGTGTGAGTCGGGGCCTTTTTTATGACATTTTCGAGTGGCTGTATTCACAGGATTCTTTAGGAATATAGAGAGTTGAAATGGCAAATTTAATCGTCATTGGATCGCAGTGGGGGGATGAGGGGAAAGGGAAAATTGTCGATATTCTTTCCCGCGATGCTGATGTGGTCGTTCGTTTTCAGGGTGGGTCCAATGCCGGTCATACAGTGGTGAACAGAAAAGGAACCTATATTTTCCATTTAATTCCGTCCGGCATTTTATCAAGGGGGAAATTGTGTATTTTGGGAGGCGGGGTGGTGATTGATCCTGGAGCGCTGATTGGGGAATTGGACCAACTGCAAGCCCAAGGGATCAAAGTTGGGCGGAATTTTATGATTAGTCAGCGGGCTCATGTGATCATGCCGTATCACAAGGCCATTGATAAGGCGGCGGAAAAAGCGAAAGGGTCTCGTCGCATTGGCACCACGGGGAAGGGTATTGGTCCGGCCTATGTGGATAAAATGGCTCGTATTGGCATTCGAATGGGTGATCTTCTCAACCCTGATGTTTTTCGGGACAAAGTGGAAGACAATCTGGTCGAGATCAATAATTTCCTTCGGCACGTGTATAAAGCTCGAGGGTTTACTCCAGATCGTATTGTCGAGGAATATATGAAGTATGCCGACCGGTTGCGTTCTCATGTCGCCGATGACTCCTTGCTGCTGCATAAGGCCACAGAAAATGGGCGCCATGTCTTATTTGAAGGGGCGCAAGGTACGCATTTGGATGTTGACCTTGGGACCTATCCGTTCGTGACGTCGTCAAGCTCTTGTGCCGGGGGCGCCTGTACTGGAACGGGGATTGGCCCAACAAAAATCGATGCGGTGCTTGGCGTCACGAAAGCCTATTCCACACGCGTTGGGAGTGGGCCGTTTCCCACGGAATTGTCCGATGCCGTTGGGGAGGGTTTGCAAGAACGCGGTCAGGAAATTGGAGCGACTACGGGACGCGCCCGCCGGTGTGGTTGGTTGGATGCTGTGGTGTTGCGGTATGCCGTGCGCGTGAACGGATGCACGTCATTGGCCGTCACTAAATTGGATGTGCTGGATGGCTCGCGCCAATTAAAAATTGCGGTTGGGTATCGCCATAAAGGGAAACTCTATCGGGACATGCCCGCTGACCTTCAGGTTCTTTCTGAATGCGAACCGGTGTATGAAGTGATGCCTGGGTGGACGGGATCGACCACAGCGGTCACATCCTATAAAGATCTTCCACAAGAGGCCAAACGCTATTTAAGTCGGATTGAAGAATTAACCGCTTGCCCCATTGATATTGTGTCCACGGGCTCCCATCGGGAACATACCATCATGCTGAAAAATCCGATGACCGCTATCCGACCGCGCATCAGAATTCCCAAAGTCAGCGCGTAACAGAACCCTACTCTTGTTTGACAAGCCCCAAGTCGGTTGCTAGCATCGCCCTTCGGTGAGCCGCTAGCTCAGTTGGTAGAGCATCGCCCTTTTAAGGCGAGGGCCGAGCGTTCGAGTCGCTCGCGGCTCACCATGTTTTTTTCTTCCCTCCAAGCTTCTAAATTCCTGAAAGTCATGGTCTGAATCTTGCCAGGGGCTTTTGAAAAACATGCCCTGAGCGAAGCCGATGGGTCCCGCCAACAGCGAGATTCCTTGGGACGTCATGCGTAAAGTGTTGGGTTAATAGGGTGGTCGGCTGTTGGTGAGGCACAGATCTACCAGGTCGTCCAGACGCGCGGTCCCGGCACACATCACGGTGTCTGCGCCACCCCAGTAAATCTTTACGCCGCCCTCGTCATCCGCGACCGCACCGCAGGTAAAGACGACGTTGTGGACGTAGCCCGTGATTTCCCAGGGATCCTCAGGGGCCAGCACCCATTCGTCTGAGACGCCGATAATTTTCGCGGGGTTGATGAGATCATGCAGCGCCACGCCGAGGCGATAGACCGCCCCGTCCATGGTCTTGAATACCCCGTGGTAGATGCTGAGCCAGCCGCGCTCAGTGCGGATCGGGGGGGCACCGGGACCGATCTTCGATTCGTCCCAGTGGTATGGAACTGGTTTCATCACCACCTCTGAATCGCCCCAGTGTACCAGGTCCGGCGACCAGGACAGCCACACGGACCAGGGACTAATCTCCGAATGGGGGCGATCCAGACGGGCGTAACGGCCATTGAACCGCTCTGGGAAGATGACGACATTACGCATGTCCGCCTGCGTGATCAGTGCAACGCGCTCGACGGATCGAAAGTCCCTGGTCTTCGCCAGCCCGATACGCACACCATGGCGTGAATAGGCGCTGTAGGTAATCAGGTATTCCCCGTCTATACACGAGATTCTAGGGTCCTCCACCCCGAAGGCCTCGTACTCCGCAAATGCGCCTTCTGTGGACGGAATCATGAATGGTTCCGTTCCGGCCGTGAACTTGAACCCATCCTCACTTTCGGCGATGCCGATGATCGACCGACCGTTGCGCAGGTGGGATCGAAACAGCATGATGTAGCGCCCGTCGTACCGTGCGATGCCGGCGTTGTGCACGGTTTCCACCGGATAGGGGATATCGTTTCTGGTGAGGATCGGGTTGGTCGGGCAGCGTTTGATCACCGGCCGAGTGTGACACCTGCTACGGGGAGCGGCCATAGTCGTCCTCCAATCGAATTATGTCGTCTTCTCCGAAATAGTCCCCCATCTGAACTTCTACGAAGACCAGTGGGATGTTGCCAGGGTTCATGACTCTGTGTACTGCACCCTTGGGTATGTCAACGGACTGCCCTGGCTTGAGTAGGGTTTCCTGTTCCCCGACCGTGACCAGTGCCACGCCGCTGACCACGGTCCAGTGCTCTGCCCGGTGCCGGTGCTTCTGGAGACTCAGCCGCTTGCCCGGCTTGACGATGATCTCCTTGACTTTGTAATCGTCCCGTTCGAGGAGGTTTTCGTAGTGTCCCCACGGTCGGTGATTCTCCCGGTCATCGAGAATTCTCTGGTAGACGTCCAGGTATCGACGCGCCATGTGCTGGCAGGTGAAGCGTTCCTCTACCTCGTTTCGGCAGACGCGCCGGTCGAGTGAGTCAATTTTGCCCACTGCATGAA
>JADFRB010000144.1 GCA_022561525.1 Nitrospinota bacterium | reverse complement strand
AATAAAGCATTATCAACATTAATTGGTTTTAACCTTATTGAAGCTTTCCCTTTAACAAATTGAAGCTGTTCATTTGAGTCTACTGTTATGTTTTTAACGCCTAAAGAGATGATTTTTTTATAATCTTTCTCATCCATGCTCTGGTTGTAGTAGTCTATCTTTTCTTTTCTTGTAAGTTTTAGAACTTTCTTTAATTCGTTAATAGATGAAACAGAGAAGAAGCTTTTTTCTTTTTACGCGTCTTGAAACCCTTGGTCGGAAGACCCCATGGTGAAACCGGATGGGGATTCCCTTGACCGGATTTCCCTTCGCCACCACCATGAGGATGGTCAACGGGATTCATCGCCACGCCTCGGACGTGTGGCATTTTCCCAAGCCAACGAGAACGCCCTGCCTTCCCAATGTTGACCTTTTCATGATCCAAATTTCCCACTTGCCCAACAGTCGCCATGCAAGTCCCTAAAATCCGCCTCATCTCTCCAGAGGTCAGTCGAACCTGAATATAATGACCTTCCCGACCCATGACCTGCGCCGACGCACCTGCGCTTCGAGCCAATTGCCCACCCTTGCCTGGTTTGAGCTCAATATTATGAATGGTTGTCCCCAGCGGCATGGCAGAAAGTGGAAGGGCATTTCCCGGTTGAATATCAGCACCAATTCCTGCCTGAACCATGGCCCCAACTTGCAATCCAACCGGGGAAAGGATGTATCGCTTTTCTCCATCGACATAATGGAGTAACGCAATCCTCGCAGACCGATTTGGATCATATTCAATGCGAGCAACCTTAGCAGGCACGTTAAATTTATTTCGCTTAAAATCAATTTGCCGATACAGCCGCTTATGACCACCACCACGGAACCGGACCGTAATCCGACCTTGGTTATTCCGCCCGCCAGTCTGAGCCTGCTTTTTCGTCAGGCCTTTCTCAGGACGTTCAGACGACAGCTTTTCGCCAACAATGGCAGTCATTCCTCGACGTCCTGGGGATGTAGGTCTGTATGGTTTTACTGGCATGATTTATCCGTCTTTCCTTATGAACACAGTTCTATTACGCACCACGATTCTATGCACTTTCATAGAGGTCAAGCTTTTCACCTTCTCGAAGGGTGATAATTGCCTTTTTCCAATCTGCACGTTTCCCCACAAATCGACCTTGTCGCTTCTTCTTCCCCATCATATTCATGACATTCACCGTCTTGACCTTCACCTTCAAGACAGATTCCACGGCATGTCGAACTTCAACCCGACTGGCATCCTTCCTGACAACAAAAGCGATCCGATTGGCCTGCTCCTGAAGACGGGTAATTTTCTCAGTCAAAAGAGGCTTAATGAGAATATCAAAAGGATCGCGCTTTTTTATGCCCATAACTCCTGAACCTTTTCCACTTGGTCTTTCAAAATAACAAGCGATTCATAACGAAGAACGTCGTAAACCGTCAACTCACTAGGCCTGACAATCTTCACGTATTTCAAATTCCGCACAGCCCGATATAAGCCGACATTCCCATCACCTACCACTAACAAGACCGAGCGACTCAAACCAAACTTGGCTAATGCCGCAGCAACCTGCTTCGTCTTAGGCTCCGAAAGAGGCAATTCAGAAAGTATGGTCAATTCACCATCAGACTGCTTTGATGAGAGCGCACTTTGCATTGCGCCTCGATACATTTTCTTGGGTATGGAAAAATCATATCCGCGGGGCCGAGGTCCAAAGACGGTTCCCCCGTGGCGCCAAATGGGAGATCGTATCGATCCGGCACGAGCCCGGCCAGTATGCTTTTGCTTCCACGGCTTTTTACCGCTCCCATGTACTTCACCACGCCCCTTAGTGCTGGCGGTTCCCTGACGAATGGAGGCACGTTGCATAACCACAGCCGTATGAACCAAAGGCCCTTTTATTGGGACCCCAAAAACCGAATCACTCAGATCGATTGACCCGACCGTATTTTTCGCTGTATCCACCACATCAACAGTAGCCATAGACGTTACTTTTTCTGAGCCTTTTGAATGATGACATACCCACCGGGAGGACCGGGAATGGCTCCTGAGATCAACAAGAGGTTTTCCTCTGGGCGCACTTCGATAACTTTCAAACCTTGCACAGTCACACGCTTGGCACCCATTTGCCCGGGAAGCTTCTTCCCTTTCCATACCCTCGAAGGATACGAACTGGCACCCATAGAGCCTGGTGCCCGATGAAACATTGACCCATGGGAAGCAGGTCCACCAGCAAAATTGTGTCGTTTCATAACTCCCTGAAAACCCTTCCCCTTCGACACACCTTGCACATGGACTATTTCACCTTTTTCAAACAGCTCAACGGATACCGTATCACCAACTTGATGCTCAGTTGGTCCACGAAATTCTTTTAAAATTTTCCAAAATTTATTAGTACCGGAAGCCCGGAGATGCCCAATTTCCGCTTTGGATAATTTTCGCTCCTTCACCTCTCGATATCCTAATTGAATCGCCTGATATCCATCGCGCTCTAAGGTCTTAATTGCCGTGACATCACAAGGCCCAGCCTCGACAACGGTCACGGGATATAAACGACGGTCAGCATCGTAGACCTGAGTCATTCCCAATTTTTTCCCCAACAAACTAGTACTCATCAAACAATTTCCCCACCCAAGCAAGACTCATAGCCAAAAGGTGCTTGCCTTACAATTTAATCTCGACGTCCACTCCGGCAGCAAGACTTAATTTCATAAGCGCATCCATGGTATCCGGAGTTGGTTCAAGAATATCCAACAGCCGCTTATGGGTACGAATCTCAAATTGCTCCCTGGATTTTTTATCGGCGTGGGTAGAGCGCTGAACCGTGAACTTCTCGATTCGAGTTGGAAGAGGAACGGGCCCCGCCACCCTTGCACCCGTTTGCTTGACAGTATCCACAATCTCCCTCACCGACTGATCGAGAACCCGGTAATCAAAACCTTTTAACCGGATACGAATTCGTTGATCTCCACTTACCACGCGCAAGCCTCCCTATACCCAAATTACCCTAAGATTTCCGTGACCACACCGGCGCCCACTGTGCGGCCACCTTCCCGCACCGCAAACCGCACCCCCTTCTCCATCGCAATCGGTGCAATCAACTCTCCCGTAAACGTCGTATTATCCCCCGGCATCACCATCTCGACCCCTTCGGCCAAGTTCACGATGCCCGTCACGTCGGTCGTCCGAAAATAAAACTGGGGACGATACCCATTGAAAAACGGCGTGTGCCGCCCACCCTCATCCTTGTTTAACACATACACTTCGGCTTTGAACTTCGTATGTGGGGTAATACTCTTCGGCTTGGCGAGCACCATCCCCCGCTCCACTTCGTCCTTCTTCGTCCCCCGCAACAGGGCCCCAATGTTATCCCCGGCTTGCCCATCATCCAACACTTTCCGGAACATCTCCACCCCTGTCACCGTCGTGGTCCGCGTATCCCCTAATCCAACAATTTCCATTTCATCCCCCACCTTGACCTTCCCACGTTCGACCCGACCGGTCACCACTGTGCCACGCCCGCTGATCGTAAATACATCTTCAATGGGCATCAGGAAGGGTTTGTCAATGGCCCGCTCCGGCATCGGAATATACGAATCCACGGCTTCCAAGAGCTTCAGGATCGAGGGCACCCCAATGTCACTGGTGTCCCCTTCGAGCGCTTTGATCGCCGAGCCCGTTATAATGGGAATGTCATCCCCTGGAAATTGATACTTCGACAACAACTCACGCACTTCGAGTTCGACTAACTCTAACAACTCCGGGTCTTCAACTTTGTCCGCTTTATTCAAGAACACCACGATGTACGGCACGCCAACTTGCCGGGCCAGCAGGATATGCTCCCGGGTTTGCGGCATCGGCCCATCCGCAGCGGAAACCACGAGTATGGCCCCATCCATCTGCGCGGCTCCGGTAATCATATTCTTGACATAGTCGGCATGCCCGGGGCAGTCCACATGCGCGTAGTGCCGATTCTCGGTCTCATATTCCACATGGGCAATCGCGATGGTTAAAATCTTGGTCGGATCCCGTCGCCCTTGCGATTCACTCGCTTTGGCCACTTGATCATAGGAGACATAGGTGGCCATCCCTTTATCCCCCATCACCTTCGTCAAGGCCGAGGTGAGGGTCGTCTTCCCATGGTCCACATGCCCAATCGTCCCCACATTCAAATGCGGCTTCTTCCGATCAAATTTCGCCTTCGCCATCTGCCCCTCCCTTAATGAATGCGACTCTTCTCAGGCAACACCAACAAAATATTTTTCCACCCACTAGATTCTATTCTTGTATGCGTTATTCTTAATCAACGACTACTCGCCACGCTGAGCCCCAATGATCTGCTCTGATATTTGCTTAGGCACTACTTCGTATTTCTCAAATTCCATGGAATAGGTAGCGCGACCCTGGGTCTTGGATCGAAGAGTCGTGGAATACCCAAACATCTCGCTTAAAGGAACTGCGGCATCCACCGCCTGAGATCCTCCACGAGCTTGCATCCCACGAACTTTCCCTCGCCGAGAATTTAAATCTCCTATCACATCACCCATAAAATCCTGAGGGACCAACACCTCCACCTTCATGATTGGCTCAAGCAACGCAGGATCTGATTTTTTACAGGCACTCTCAAAGGCCATGGACCCGGCGATCTTGAATGCCATTTCATTGGAGTCTACCTCGTGAAAGGAGCCATCATATAACGTCACACGGACATCACGCATGGGATACCCAGCCAGGACGCCAGACTCCATTCGTTCCTTCACCCCTTTTTCCACTGCAGGAATATATTCTCTGGGTATTATCCCACCGACGATTTTATTCACAAATTCCAGCCCTACGCCAGCATCTGACGGCTCAACACTTAGCACCACGTGGCCATATTGACCTCGACCACCAGATTGTTTAATATATTTTCCTTCTGCTTTACCTTTTCGTCGAATCGTCTCACGGTACGCCACTTCAGGCTTCCCAACATTGGCTTGCACTTTAAATTCTCGAACCAACCGATCCACAATAATCTCTAAATGGAGCTCGCCCATGCCATGCATTAGATGCTCTCCTGTCTCTTCATTAATTTCAATCTTTATTGTAGGGTCTTCTTTTCCAACCATTCTCAAAACTTCTATTAGCTTTGGCAAGTCGCTTGGACGCTTGGCTTCTATTGCTTTCGTAATAACAGGATCGAATATGTGTGTTATTTTTTCAAAAGCAGTTCCATTCTCATCCAAGGTTATTGTCTCTCCTGCATATGCCTTTACTCCTGCCACCCCTACAAAATTTCCAGCCAAAACATTGTCTACAATTTCTCTTTTCGCTCCGTTATAAATGAAAATCTGCTGTATTTTTGTATGCTGCTTCATTCTGTTTAAGTACACATTCATTCCTCTAGTGACAGTTCCGGAAAATAGCCTTCCAGCGGAAATTTCACCTGCTTGTGGATCAATAACAATTTTTGTTATGACAAAATACAAAGGTCCTTTTGAGTCACACTTTATCAATGATCTCCCATCTTCGCTTTCTAAGTCACCATGCCATATTCTTGGTATTCTGTAGGCCTGCGCATCTACAGGATCTGGCAAGTGTCCGATGACCATGTTAAGAACAACTTGATGCAACGGGGCTTTATCCGCAAGCTCTTTATATTTATCGTCTTGGCTGTTATAAGCTTCTATAACCTCCTTAAATGTAATTCCCTTTTTCTGCATATACGGGATAGACAACGCCCAATTATGGAAGGCACTTCCAAAACAAACAGAACCATCCTTAACATTTATTTGCCATTTTTCTCCATAGCCTTTTGGCGCAATATCCATAATAAGCTTGTTGACAGCAGTTATAATTTTCAAAAATCTCTCCTGCATCTGCTCGGGTGTTAAC
>JADFRB010000143.1 GCA_022561525.1 Nitrospinota bacterium | reverse complement strand
AAAATTTGAGATGACAGGAATCCTGTGAGTTTCAATCAATGGAATTTCATAACTTTTCTTTTTCAGATGTTTCAATAGAACCATAAATATTAAACACTTACCGTCCGCCGTTGTTAATGGTAATCGGAGAGCCGCCGGTTTTCATCATGATATCACCGATGCTGACCAAGCCATTCGAAGCTTGATAGGGTATTCCAAACCGGATTCCATTCGTAGTATAAACAGAACCGGCAGCGGGACCGAAAGCCATCACAACATAATCACCTTTCTTTAATGGTGGGTCAAATCTTGTTCCGCCATACCCTCCATTCCGGGGATCTTCAGGATCATGGCGATGATCAAGCCAATGAATCCCACGACCACCAGCAGCTGGGACAAACGTGGTATCAGGGTCTCCATGAGAAATCCTCCTCGTGAACGGGTCCGTTAAAATTGCAGCCCCGGTGTTTCCTTAGGATGGGCCGAGCTTCTTCACGATCAGGGCAAGGGTCCTCGTGCTTTCGGGCACTCCTGACCAGGACAGGGGCGGCGAGATAGCGCCGACCGACCCTTCGACAAACTCAGGACTCGGCACGACCGGAGTGCCGTGACCGTCACCCATTGATTGAAGGTCCGTTCCCCTGAGCGCCGTGGGAACGGTGGCAATCGAAAGGAAAAGGGATTTTCAACTGCCGTGCTTAAGTGAAACCACCAGCGAAATCGGATTCAAGATGGATGGCCCATGTTAAGCAGGCTTCATATCCGTGTGTGGCAGGGGGCGAGTTTGAATGGCTCGACGAATGGTATTTTTGAGTTCCTTGCGATTGAATGGTTTCAACAAATAAGCAAATGCCCGGATCTGCTCTGCTTGAGGGGTGTATCGCTCGAGAAATGAATAGGCGGTCAGGATAATGATCGGAAGCCCAGGGTCACGGTTCAGCATATGGGTTAACACCTCCAACCCGTCACAATCTGGAAGTCCTAAATCTAAAATCACCGCCTGAAATTGATGGTGTTCACAGACTTCGATAGCGGCGTGGCCAGTCTCAACCATAGTGACCGCATACCCTTCTTGCTTCAAAAAATCCGTCAGGGCAATCCCGATATCCGGGTCGTCATCAACAGTGAGAATTTTGGGATGAATTGGGGTGCTCACGGAAAATGTCATGGTGACCTCAGCGCTATCTCATAATAAGTTGGGTAATTGGTTGACGATTACTTTGCTGCTCCATACCTCAAATCCCTGTCAAAAAAGCTGCCCTCTGCGTTCTATGGAGACGTGAAGCGTGGTGCGTGAAGCGGAAGAGTCATTTTGACTTTTACCTTCTTCCTCCTTACGCATCAAGGATTACGCGTCACCCATTACGAATTAGGCCTTTCCTTCGATAGACTCAGAACAGGTTGGTTCTCCGATTGCCATGAGGTAAATCGTAGAATGCATGATGCCGTCCAGTCCCAAATACGCATCCACATCCCGGTCATAGAATCCTCCGATATTGACGCATCCGAGTTCGAGCGCCGTGGCCATCAAATTCATATTTTGGGCCACATGACCCGCTTCCAGGAATGTGAATCGATACCCCCGGTTTCCATATTTAAAAACCGTCCGTTCAAACATGGCGGTAATAAAGATCATGAGTGAACTCTCCAGGGCCACCTCGGGTTGAATCAATGATTCGGCAATAGTTTTTCGCTGGTCGCCTTCGCTAAGGCGGCGAATATGATGACCGGCCGCATTGTAGTGATACAGCCCTGGGACAAGTCCTTTGACGTCCACGCAATGAAAATAAATTTCCAAGGGGTAGAGCGCTCCTCCAGAGGGAACTGCTCGAAATGGCCTGGGAAGGTTAGTGCCCTGATTATCCCGGGTCGTCCCATAGGCATAGTGCAACAAGGTCGCAATCTCTTCTAACGAAAATGAGCGAGGAGCAAAATTTCTGACAGACACTCTATTCAGAATTGTCTCGTATAGCGAAGATGTTGGAGTTGCCAGTAGTGCTGGTAATTCCACCTTAGGATACCCTTCATAGGGCAATGACTCGTGGAGTTCTTTGGTTTTTTGCACCACCTGTTCTTCTGATAAGGCTGCGAAATACCGACCAAGTTTTGAATTTTCGTGAAATAACTCCCAAGCTGCGTCCTCTGTAGTGGAAGGGAGCAGCAACTCATTCCATATATCCATATTCATAAAATCACCCCATTTTTAATCAAAAACTTCGTTCGTCACTCATCGTCCACCTCTCGTGAAAGAACGAAATACGAGATACGGTTTACGGATAAGGGTGCGGAGCCGGGTTGTCTCCTCCTTCCCGAGTCACACCAGGGTATCCTAAGCGTTGGGGGACCTCCCATAATCGGGTTCCACCAAGTGAGCGGGTCGCATGTCCCATAAACAACGGATGGAATCCCGGAATCACCGCCCGAACCACCGAAAGCCCCAGATCACCGACGTCGGAGGTTGTAAGATCAGCCAGCAGAACTCGATGGTTCACAGAGCGAACCTGGTCAATCAAGATTCGAAGGTCATGATGAATGTCACCTTTAAATGGACTTTTGATTTCTTGAAAAGCCACCCGCTCCTCCGAGGCAAAAAGAAAGTCGGCAAAATGACTGTTCTCGTGGTCTCCGTAGAATCGTAGGTGTGCATCCTGATGACTGACGGCCTCAAAATCGGCCTCGGCCACAATACTGGGCAAACTTGATTTTAATCCTTGGGCCAACCGACGGGTGTGAGCCAATTCTTCGAGACTTTTTCGAACAGCATCTTCCGGATCTAAATCTGCTGAAGCCGCGAAACACAAGGCAGGCCCGTCTTCTGCAGAGCACCGAGCTACAGCCAACACTATGGGAACATTATGATCCATAGCCAAATAGAAGAGAAAAACCGAATTTCCTGTTCGCTCGAATCGAGAAACCAGGTCTTGGTTGTTGAGACTCAAGGAATCGATAAGAATTTGAGGCCTGGAAAGACACGCTTGCCAAGTCATCATGAAGGCATCCCGTTCAATGACCTCACAAATCGCGGAAATTGCGGCTTCTTCATAACTACAGTGGCAGGCCAAACCTGTAGAAATCGGTTGGACAATGGGGGGCTCTCCATTCTTTTCGTCATACCAAAATGGCATAAACACCGTTGCCGCCGGCACATACCAGGTCTCATCCGTTGTGAGATCAATAGTTGGGGTCCATCGGGCAGGAGTAGCGCGGGTAAACGGAATATACGGGAAACCCGGTCGACAATATTGTTCATCGCTATACAGCGCGAATTCTTCTGGAACGATGCAGGGGAATGAAGCATCTTGAAATGAAGTCAAGGGCAAGGATTCTTTGTCGTAAATAGCAGAGCAATATCGCTCCACCGCCTCTCCAATGGCTTTGGCCACCGCAAGTTCTCTAAAGGCAGAAGCCCCCCCAGTATTCGAAAAATTTTTGTATTGACCGAAGGCTTGAGTATTACAGGCTTTGGCATAAAAGAAAAAGAACTGAGGCATTCCGGATTCTCGACGGAATTCTTTAACATATTTCACAATCCCGACGTGCTCATCCACCAAACAATCAGCAATCCTGGCAAGGCGTTGTAGAGAGGCCTTTGGACTGACCATCATGATTGCGCCTTCGAAAAGCTAAAATGTGCAGAAGGTTTGTCAGGCGTGATCGCTGCCTGTGTCTGCAAGGGGCTACACACAGGGCAACGCGGGAGTTTGAGAACTTTCCTCGGTATCATGCGAGTGGCCAGGAGATTCACCTCGATGAGTTTTCCCACATTCCACAACGGCATGGCTTGACTATAGAACTTGGTCATCTCCAGGGCAGCAATGTCTCCTAAGATGGACGCCATGGATGGATGGAACCCGACAATGTTCTGGCTATCAAAGGCGACTTGATCCACTGTCTGTTTCCTGCTGGGGTCACTGAGATGAGAATTCTGTCGAGCCAAGAGGCATTCGAAACAGGCCGTTTCTTGTGGAATCACGAGTGGCCCGATGTAGCCAATCATATTGGACAATACAATGGGAAAGAATCGAAGATTATGGTGAATGCAATACGTGTTCCATTCACGCAGGATAGGAGCTGAACCAAAATCTGAAGTGGCAATAATGCAATCCAATGAGGTGGGATCTGCTCCGGCTTCCCACTGTTTCATTGCTACGGGTGTTTGCAAAGGAGTCGGCCAATGTTGCAGCTGTAATTCTCTGGGAGGGTCGAAAAACCGAAGATTTCGTAACCCAGGCTCGTCGACCACTTCAACCTGAGTAAACCCAGATTCACTAAGGGAAATGGCAAGTTGCCGTGAAATGTAATTGACCCCCACTATCGTGATTTTCTGAGCATTCAATCGTTGGTTGATTTCCGCTTTCGTTTGATCGAAGTGCCAATAAAAAATGTCCGTGCTGTCTTCATGATTCCCCGAATTCGAATCGGCAGAAGAACTCGATACTAAGAGCCGACGTTCGATGAGCTGATCAATCAATTGGGAAACAGATGGCTGATCTGAATGGGGGAAAGATGCTAACAGAGAGTCTTTGGTCACACTATTTTGGGTAGAGCTTGAAATAATCCGCTCAATAACAGCGCCAGCGTTTACTCCTCGTATCTGCACTTCCGTGCATCCTCGCTTGATAATGACCCCTTCCTTAGTAGGAATCATTTGTACAGGTAAAGACCTAAGTGTCTTATCACTAGTGATTGGTAACATGGTTTGCATTCCTATGACCCCAAAACGGTCAAACTGTGTTGTGTGAATAAGAATTTTTCAAGAAGCTGAGATCCTGATGTTGACTGGTTTACTCTCGAAGCAACTCCAGAAAGGTGGGGGAATTTCACCCCCACCTCCACCGGCAACAAGGAAAGCATGACAGAAAAAACACTCTACATTTCCCTATGACAAGACCTTCACTATACATCCTGAGTGATGAAAGTCTGCACAAAGGTATGGCAAAGTGAATTTCCCATACACACTACTGTTGATTGTTGTTTCCCCCTGCTGCAGCGCAACAGCAACAGCAGAAAGGGCATGCTAGTACATTCTGACCGGGCTTCGAGTTTTGCAACCCTAAATCGTAAAAGACTGGCTCGAAAGCAGCCTCGACGGAATTCATGTCCTCCAGCTCGAAAGCCAATGGTGAGGATGAAGGCATTTGCATGATGCACCTCCCTAATATTGAAAGAATTAATAATGAAAAACTAGCTTTACTCCCTTGAGGTCATCTCTTGGAGTCCCCTAAATAGATCGTTCCTTTCATTTCATTAAAAATGCAGAACGCCATCCTAACTTCCTTAGGAGTCCAGATGCCTCAATCGTTATAAGGCAAAATCTGTACCGCTTTTTTTGAAGAAGCGCTTCTTACAGAATGTCTCTTTATTCCCTTGTAGCCTCAGCTAGTTAAGATGAGAACGGGGACAAATATCCTTGGTGGTGAGGATCGAGAAATGGAAGGCGAATTTGTATCTTATTGGATACAACGGTTTATCTTTTTGGATACACCCTAATGGAATGGATACACCGTAGGGAACGGGAAACGGAAGGCCGGAACCCGGAGACGTTGCAGGTTGCTTTAGACTCGTCCTGCATTCCTCTATCTCGTTCTCTTACCAGCGACAGGCAACGAGCAACGGATTAATAGCTAAAAGTTATCCAACCCATGGCTCGTGACCCTATGATTTCTCCCAGCGGATGTTCCTTATGTTTATCATTCAAAGCGTTAAAGATTGAAATAGCCAATTCGAGTTGGTCATTCCAAAACCGATACCCACCACGCAAATTTATCAAGGTGTAACTATCAACGCGTGTGTTGGGTGCAGGTGATCCTGTGATGGAAGCCGCAGCGGCAAAAATTGAACTTATTGGATACGGTGCTGCACCCACGTAATGAATGACGGCTTCGGCATTCAGGCC